>JBEVDC010000120.1:0-2880 GCA_040514195.1 Candidatus Limnocylindrales bacterium
GCCGCCGACGAGCGAACGACGGTCCTCTTCGAGGCGCCGGGCAGGACCGCGGCCACGCTGCGCGACCTGGCGACGGCATGCGGCGCCGATCGACCGGCCGCGCTGTGCCGCGAACTGACGAAGCTCCACGAGGAAGTCCGCCGCGGCACGCTCGATGAACTGGCGGCCGGCGCGACGGAGCGACCGCCGCGAGGGGAGGTGACCATCGTCGTCGCCGGCCGTTCGGAGGCGTCCTCTGTCGACGCGGCGCAGCCGGCCGACCTCGACGCCGCTCGGGCGCGCGTCGGCGCGCTCGTCGCCGGCGGCATCAGCCGCGCGGCAGCCGCCAAACAGGTCGCGGGCGAGACGGGCCTGCCGCGACGCGACCTCTACGACCCTGGCTGAACCGCCACCCCACGACGGCCGCGACCCTCGCGCCGTGAGCCTGCCTGTCCTGCGCGAGATGACCCCGCTCGGCCAGGTCGTCCTCGTCATGACCCTCGTCGTCAGCGCGGTCGCCATCCTGATGGAGTGGGTGCTGCACATCGAGGGCACGCCCATCTTCGTCGTCAGCGCCCTGGGCATCCTCGGCCTGGCCTACGTCGTGGGTGCCTCGACCGAGCGGCTCGGCGCGCTGACCGGCCCCCAGATGGGCGGCATCCTGAATGCCACCTTCGGCAACATCGCCGAGCTCATCATCGCCTTCTTCGCCCTCACGGCCGGCCAGCTCGAGGTCGTCAAGGCCTCGCTCACGGGCTCCATCATCGGCAACCTGCTCCTCGTGCTGGGCGCCAGCCTGCTGCTCGGCGGCCTGCGCCACGGCAGCCAGAAGTTCTCGGTCCGGACCGCGATGCTCGACGCCACGCTGCTCGTGCTGGCCGTCATCGGGCTCTTCGTGCCGGCCGTCTTCGCACTCTCTTCGGAGGCCGAGCCGCGATTGCGCGAGAGCGTCGCGGTCGCGGTCATCCTGCTCATCCTCTACGGCCTCAACCTGGTCTACCGCTTCCGCCATCCCCAGGACGTGCTTGGCGGCGAGCCGGAGGGCCATGCCGGTCCGGCCTGGTCGGTGCGCACGGCGGTGTTCGTGCTCGTCGGCGCGGCGGTGCTCCTGGCCGTCCTCTCGGAGGAGCTGGTGGGCGCCATCGACCCGTTCATCGAGAGCTTCGGCCTGACGCCGTTCTTCGTGGGCGTCATCCTCATCCCGACCATCGGCAACCTGGCCGAGCACCTCGTGGCCGTGCAGCTGGCGCTCAAGGACCGGATGGACTTCGCGATGGCCGTGTCCATCGGCTCCAGCCTCCAGGTCGCGCTCTTCGTGGCGCCCGTGCTGGTCATCCTCGGCCTCGTCGTCGGTCAGCCCATGGACCTCGTCTTCACGCCGCTCGAGATCGCGTCGGTCGCGGTCGCGGTGGGCATCACGGCGCTCATCGCCTTCGATGGCGAATCGAACTGGCTGGAGGGTGCGCTGCTGCTGGGGGTCTACGCCATCATCGCCGTGAGCTTCTTCTTCCTGGGCTCGGCATGATCGGCGCGACCGTCTTCCGTTTCGACGTCGGCGGACCGCCTTCGGTCCGCGAGGTCGGCCCGGCCGACTACCAGCCTGGCGCCTGCAACATCGGACCGGCCGAGATCGCTCGGCGGCGCCGCTCGGTGCTCGTTTCCGGCGTGACCGCCCTGGCGCTCTATCTCGGGCTCATCGCCATCGCGGCACCCGACATCGTCCGTCTCCTCGTCGCGCTGCCGGCGGCGTCGGCAGCCATCAGCTGGCTGCAGGTCCGGGAGCGCTTCTGCGTCGCCTTCGGCATCGCCGGCGTGTTCAACTTCGGCCCCGTGGGCGAGCTCGAGTCGATCCAGAGCGCCGCGGCCCGCCGGGCCGACCGCCGCAAGGTCGCGTCGATGGTCGCCCGTGGATCCGTCGTCGGCCTGCTCATCGGCATCGTGGCGGTGCTCGTGCCCTGATCAGGCGCGCGCGGCAGGTCAGTCTGGTCGTGCCCGGTCGATGGCCTCGGCCGGCAGCTCCAACGCCGCTCCAGCGACGCGGGACTGCCGCATGCGGGCGCTTGACCTCCCGCACGCCCGATAGCCGGCGCGATGCGCCCGTGAAGCCGGCGCCAATCATCGATGGCTAGCCTGACGCCGGTCGTTCGTTCGCGAACGCCGACCCGCCGGTCCGATTCGCCGTCCCGCCGTCACGTGGGGCGCCGCGCGCCACGCGCGGGCCCAAGGAGGTCGTCGCACCATGAATCGCGTGCTGCTCACCGGTCGCCTGACACGCGACCCGGAGCTGCGGACGCTTGCCAGCGGCAAGACCGTCACGCAGTTCTCGCTGGCCACGAATGACTACCGTGGTGGCAAGGAGCTGTCCGAGTTCCACAGCATCGTGACCTGGGATCGCCTGGCCGAGATCTGCGGCCAGTACCTCGGCAAGGGCCAGCTGGTGGCCCTCGTGGGTCGCCTCCAGACGCACCAGTGGGAGGACGACAAGAAGATCCGCCACTGGAAGACGGAGATCGTGGCCTCGTCGGTCGAGATGCTCTCGGGGCGCCGCAAGAAGGACTACGCGGCCGAGTCGGCCGCCGAGGCCATGGTCAGTCAGGCCGAGGCGCTGGGCCTCGAGCCGGCCGGGGAGGCCGAGACCGACGAGATCGACGTCGAGGTCGCCGCCGCCGCCTGATCAGGCTCCCGGACCGTTCCGTGCGGCGGGCGCGGCCCCCTCCCGCGTCCGCCGCCCTCTCCCGCCCAGTGCGGGGCTCGATGTGAGCCGAGCGCCTAGCTCACCGACTTCTTCACCAGGGCGGCGATCCGCGCTTCGTCGGCGCCCGTCAGCTTCGTCAGCGCCCATGAGGTCGACCACATGGTGCCGTCGTCGAGCTTCGCGGTCTCCTCGAAGCCGAACGTCGC
>JBEVDC010000131.1:0-2540 GCA_040514195.1 Candidatus Limnocylindrales bacterium
TCGGCGCCGGCGTGCACCTCAACCTCGACGCCGTCAGCCAGATCGAGCGCGTCGGCCGACGTGCACGGGGCTCCACGATCGGCCTGCGCGTCAACCCCATGATCGGCGCCGGGTACAACGACCATCTGACGTATGCCGGCGTGCGGCCGACCAAGCTGGGCATCACGGCTGACCGGCTCGACGACGCGCTGGGCGCCGTACGTCGACACGACCTGATCGTGGACACGCTCCATTTCCACGCCGGCTCAGGCTGGCTGGCCGACGGGTTGTCTTCGTTCGAGGCCGCGCTGGAGGCTGTCGTCGATCTCGCAGGTCGCCTCGTCGACGCGGGCCAGCCGCTCCGGGAGGTCAACGTCGGCGGCGGCATCGGCCGGATCGCACGCCAGGCCGAACGCCCCGTCGACCTCGACGCCTATGCTGCCCTCGTCGCCAAGCACGTTGGACCATTTGGGGTCGTGGTGGGCTTCGAACCGGGCGATCTGATCGTCAAGGATGCGGCGGTCCTCCTCGCCGAGGTGGTCACGGTCGAGGATCGTGCGGGCACCCGGTACGTGGGCCTCGACGCCGGTTGGAACGTCTTCTGCTCCTGGTTCATCTACCGCTTCGCGCAGGAGCTCGTCCTCTGCCGGGCGGCGGACGCGCCGCGGACCGAGGTGGTCACGGTGACCGGCCACATCAACGAGGCGGGCGACGTCTTTGTCGAGGACTATCCGCTGCCGCCGATTCGCGAGGGCGACGTGGTCGCGCTCCTCAACGCCGGTGGCTACGAGCAGGCCATGTCGATGACCCACTGCCTCCGGCCGCTGGCAGCAGCCGATTTCCTGGAACGCGCCTGATGGACGTCCATGCCCTGGCCGACTTCGAGCCGCTGGCGCAGGCAAGCCTCTCGCCCGAGGCGTATGCCTACTACGCGGGGGGCTCCTGGGATGAGCAGACATTGCACGAGAACGAGGCCGCGTTCGCCCGCCGCGTCCTGCGACCCCGCGTGCTCGTCGACGTTTCCAGCGTCGATCCCTCGACTACGATGTTGGGCGCCAAGGTCTCGCTGCCGATCGGCTTCGCGCCCGTCGCCCTGGGGGGCCTCGCGCACCGCGAGGGGGAGGTCGTGCCGGCCCGCGTCGCCGGGCGCGAGGGCCTCATCTACGGCCTGAGCACCCTCTCCAATCGATCGATCGAGACGGTCGCCTCGGTGGGCCGGGGCACACGCTGGTTCCAGCTCTATGTCCAGCGTGATCGCGGTCGAACGGCGGCGCTCGTGGGGCGCGCTGTCGAGGCCGGTTTCGCGGCCATCGTCCTGACCGTCGACCTGCCGCCGCCCGGCTATCGGATTCGCGAGCTGCGCCGACCGGTGCCTGATGTCGGCCCCCTCGGAAACGTCCTCGAGAACGGCCAGCGCGGCGGCCCGCTCGAGTCGGTCTTGCTCGATCTCGACGCCTCGCTGACGTGGACGGACCTGGCCTGGCTCCGGTCCCTGTCCTCGCTGCCGCTCGTGGTCAAGGGCATCCTCCGGCCCGACGACGCACGGCTGGCGATCGAGCACGGCGCGGCCGGCGTGGTGGTCTCCAATCACGGCGGTCGCCAGCTCGACCGGGCCGCCGCGACCATCGACGCTCTCGAGCCAGTGGTGGACGCCGTCGAGGGTCGAGCCGAGGTCTACCTCGACGGTGGCGTGCGGCGAGGTACCGACGTGATCACCGCGCTCGCCCTGGGTGCACGCGCGGTCTTTGTCGGCCGACCCATCCTCTATGCGATGGCGGTGGCGGGCGAAGCAGGCGTGGCCAGGGCCGTCGAGATCCTGCGGGCGGAGACGACGACGGCCATGGCGCTGCTTGGCTGCCCGACCGTGGCCGACGTCACGCGCGACCGCGTCGCTTGAGGGACGTCTGGTCGCACGGCGAGGCGCCGCCGGGGTTCCCGGACGCGCAGCTCGATCGTCAGCCTTCGAGCGCCGCGTCCTCGAAGACCGGCTCGCCCTCGACGAGCGTGAGCAACGCGCGAGCATCGGCTGGCAAGACGTCCGGCGCGAAGAGGTCGCGGTCCAGGACCACCAGGTCGGCCAGCTTCCCGACGGTGATCGAGCCGGTCTCCGCCTCGAGACCGTTGACGTAGGCCGAGCCCATCGTGAACGCACGGACCGCCGCCTCGAGCGAGATGCGCTCGGCGGGTAGGAAGGCCGGTGCGTCGCGATGCGTGACCGAGGTACGGCGTACCGCGACTTCCATCTCGATCAATGGGTTGGCGGTCGAGACGGCCCAGTCGCTCCCGAATGCCAGCCGCGCACCAGCGCGCAGGAGCGAGCCGAACGGGTACTGCCAGCCGGTCCGTTCCGCGCCCAGGAACGGGATGGTCAGGACGTCCATCTGGCGCTCGTGAAGCGCCCACACGGGTTGCCCGTTGGCGATGACGCCGAGCGAGCCGAAGCGCGACAGGTCGGCCGGATGGATGACCTGGATATGGGCGATGGTCGGCCGGCGATCCCAGCTCGAGTTGGCGGCTATGGCGCCCTCGATGGCGTCGAGGCCATCGCGCACCGCCCGGTC
>JBEVDC010000141.1:0-34548 GCA_040514195.1 Candidatus Limnocylindrales bacterium
CTGCTGGCCTTCGGGACCATGCTGGCAGTGCTGCTCTTCACGTCCACGAGCCAGGTGCCGGGCGAGCTCGATTCGTTCTCGACCTCCATCGGCGGCTCCGCTGATTGGTACGCCGAGGCGACCGCCGCCACGATCGCGGCCGGCATCGAGCTCAACCCGCCGTTCAGCCTGCTAGCCACGCTGCTTATCGCACCGATCGCCTGGACGTCGCTGCAGTGGGCGACCTACAGCTCACAGCAGAACGGCGAGATCAAGGACGCGCGGTCGTTCCGCAGCCAGGCCTTCATCATCGTCGGCGCCCTGGTCGTGACCGGCCTCCTGCTGGCCCTCCTGGCCTTCGCCCTCCAGCGATCGGTCGGGACCGAGTTCCTGTACGTAGCCGGAGCCGGCTACTGGTCCGGTGTCACCGAGGCGACCATGGGCGGCTTCTGGCTGTGGCCGAACATCATCGCCATCGCGCTCTCGGCCAGCCCGATCATCACCCTCATCATCGGCGCCGGGTTCATCCTCAACAGCCACCAGATCGTCCACAACTGCTACATCGGCATGACCCGGGTGATGGTCGCCATGTCTCTCGACCGCCTGCTCCCGGAGCTGGTCAGCCGGGTCAGCGACCGATTCCACACCCCCGTCAATGCCCACGTCATCTACTTCCTGGCGAGCATCCCGGTCATCCTCCTCTACAACCTCTTCAGCTATGGCGAGGGCGACAACGTGACGACGTGGACCTCACTGACGCTGGGCGTCACGTTCGCCTGCGGTTACGTCTTCGTGGCCACGGCACTGGCCGGTGCACTCCTGCCGTTCCGCGCCAAGGGCGTTTACGAGGCTTCGCCGGGCTCCGCATTCCGCATCGGCGGGATCCCGGTCGTGACCATCGTTGGCATCCTCGGCTTCATCGCCGGCTCGATCTTCCTGTGGCTCTTCCTGACCAACGAGCAGCTGGGCCTGACGAGCCAGCTCGCGTACACCGTGGTCGGCGGCATTCTCGTCTTCACCCTCCTCTGGTACATCGTGACCAAGATCGTCCGGCGCAACGCGGGCATCGACGTCGCCTATGCCTTCAAGGAGGTCCCGCCCGAGTGAGACGTCCGGCCGAGGGGCCGACTTCCACGTCCTGCATGGCCCGGGCGTCCGCGTCTGGGCCATCGCACGTCAGCCGTCTGCTGCCTCGCGCAGCCAGCGCTCGAAGTCGGGGCCGTTCAGGACGCCTGCCGCCCGTGCCCACCGTTCCTCCGCCCAGCCCCAGAAGTCGTAGTCGATCGAGGAAACCGCGGCCTGGATGGCGGCCCACAGGGTCCACCCGACGTCCGACATGATCATCTGCAGCCGCATGCGCGCCAGGTGCGCATCGGTCGCCTCGCCGAAGTAGGCGGCGCAGAGGGCCACGATGCGGGCAGCGTCCCAGCCGAGCTCCAGGCAGGTGTTGCCGAGCTCGAAGGTCGGGTCGTTGTTGCCGCTGTACTCGTAGTCGACGATCCGGATGCGCGTGCCGTCGTCGACGTAGTTCGCCGCGAGCAGGTCGTTGTTGCAAGGGACCGGCGGAAGCGCGTGCGCTGCCAGGACGGCCGCGATGTGCGGCAGGAGCGCCATGTGCTCTCGGTAGCCGTCGGGGATGCGGATCCTGCGCTCATCGACCACGCCGAGGTAGCGGTTCGAAAGGCGGACCATGTCGAAGTCGTCGCGGAACCGAGGTCCCGCATGGAGTCGGCGCAGCGCCGCCGCGATGCGTTCCGGCATGTCGGACTCCATGCAGCTCTCGTTGGAGAGCGTGCGACCAGGCAGCCACTCGAGGACCATCACGTCCCAGGCCGGCAGGTGGTGAAGCACGCGCGGCCCGACGCCGGCAACGGCGGCGGCCCGGCTGTTGGCCAGCTCGTTGCCGCGGTCCACGGCGAGCAGGTCGGTGTCGGCGCCTGGGATGCGCACGAAGACCGGATCGCCATCGACCTCGACGCGATAGTTGCGGTTCGTCAGTCCGCCCGCGATCGCTTCGACGCTGACTCGACGGCCGGCCCATTCGGGGATGGCCGCGATGACCTCCTCGATCTCGATACCCATGGCGCCTCCAGCCCGGAGGGTAGCGCAGGCCGTCGCCGAGGCGGGCACCCGCCGCGGTTCGCCGTGGCGTAGGCTTCCTGCATGACCTTCCGCGAGGCCATGGAGACCGTCTCGCTCGCGTTCGAATTCGTGGGCGTGGCCGTCTTCGCCGTCGGGGCACTGGTGCTTGCCGTCCGGATCGTGGGCGGCTACCTCGGGGCTCGGCCGCGCGTGACGTACATCGGCGTACGGAACGAACTCGGGCGCATCATCCTGCTTGGCCTCGAGATCCTCATCATCGCCGACATCATCCAGACCATCACCGTCGACCTGACCCTCGAGAACGCGGCCACGCTCGGTGTCATCGTCCTCGTCCGGACCTTCCTGAGCTTCTCGCTCGAGGTCGAGCTGGAGGGGGCTCCGCCGTGGCGGCGACTGGAGCTGGCGCGGGCCGTCGGGGCGATCATGCCCGACCGACCGGAGGCGCATCCGCGCGACGACGCACCCTGACCGGTCGGCGCCTGTGCGACGAGGCCCACAGAGCAGGGTCGCGCCGGTGGTGCCGAGAAGCACCGCCTAGTTGGTCGGTCTACGGGGCGGGCTCGAACGCCTGTGCTACGCTGCCCGTGTCGTGGTCGTGCCCGCTGTGCCCGCGTGCCGAGCCGCAACCGGATCATCGGCGCTGTCGACGCGTCGGTCCCGGTCGACGCGGAGCCGTACGTGACGTTCTCACATCTCAGGGCCAGCCTCCGTCCCCGTCTCGGGTTCACGCGGGCGAACGCTGGCAAGGCCGACACGCCCCAGGCCGCCAAGGTCCAGCCGGCCACGCCCGCCGAGGCCAGGGAGGCAACGCCCGGCGGTCAGAGTGCCTTCGGGCCGATCGTCACCCGCGCCGTGGCCACGGAACCGCCCCTGGTTGCCAGCCCTGGCTTCGGGCCGATCGTCACCCGCGCGGTGGCCACGGAACGGCCCCCGGTCGCGAGCCCTGGCGGGATCACTCCGACCAGCGCCGGCCGGTCGCGCACGCCAAGACCGGCCGTGGACATGGAGCTGCCCGATCTCAAACGCGTGGCGCTCGCGCTGCACGACGTGACCAAGGTCTACCCGACAGGCAAGCGCGCCCTGATCGAGGTCGACCTGATCATCCCGGAGGGCGACTTCGCCTTTCTCGTCGGCCCCTCGGGCGCCGGCAAGAGCACGCTCATGAAGCTGCTCATCCGCGACGAGCTGGCAACGACCGGCATGGTCATGCTGGGCGGCCAGGACCTTGCCCGCCTGAAGCGCCGTGACGTGCCACGGATGCGGCGCAAGATCGGCATCGTCTTCCAGGATTTCAAGCTCTTGCCCAGCAAGACCGTGCGCGAGAACGTGGCCTTCGCCCTCGAGGTCACCGGCACGCCGCGACGCGAGATCGGACCGGCGGTCGAACGGGTGCTCGCCCTCGTCGGCCTGACCGCGCAGGGCGAGCAGCGGCCGCACCAGCTCTCGGGCGGCGAGCAACAGCGCACCGCTATCGCCCGGGCCATGGTCCACGATCCGACCATCGTCATCGCCGACGAGCCCACCGGCAACCTCGACCCGCTCATCAGCTGGGAGATCATCCAGCTCCTGCTGCGCATCAACGAGTTGGGCACGACCGTGCTCATGGCGACGCACAACGCAGAGGTCGTGACCGCGCTCCGGCGCCGTGTCGTGGCGCTCGAGGAAGGTCGCATCGTGCGTGACGAGGTCGGCGGTTACCACCGTGAGTACTGAACGGTGATCAGCTTCCTGGCCTTCTCCATCCGTCGCGCCTTCCAGGGCCTGTGGCGCAATCGCGTCATGAGCCTGGCGGCGACGGTGACCATGGTCCTCATGCTCGTCCTGCTGGCCGGCTTGTTGCTCGTCCTCTCTGGCCTCGAGGCCGGACTGCGGTTCGTGGAGTCGAAGGTCGAGGTCCAGGCCTTCATCAACGACGGTGTCTCGGTCGACCGGGTGCAGGAGCTGAAGTCCCAGGTCGAGGCACTGCCGGAAGTCGCCTCCGTCAGCTACCAGAGCAAGGCGGAGGCGCTCGAGGCGTGGCGTGCAGACCAGGCTGCACAGGGCCGGCCGGACCTGACCACCCTGACCGGTACCAACCCGATCCCGGCCAGCCTCAACGTCAAGCTGCGCGACCCGCGACAGTACGGATCGGTGGTCGCGGTCCTCGAGGCTCCCAGAGGGCTGGTCTCCGAGGTGCTCGAGACACAGCGAGTGGTCGATGCCCTGGTAGCCATCACCGGCGTCCTCCGCACGATCGGACTGGGCATCGTGGTCATGGTCGGGTTGACCGTCCTCTTCATCGTCGTCAACACCATCCGCATGGCCGTCATGGCGCGGGCGGACGAGATCGAGATCATGCGCCTGGTGGGCGCCTCGGACGCGTTCATCCGCTGGCCATTCATCTTCGAGGGCCTCCTCGTCGGACTCATCGGGGCAGCCATCACGCTCGGGATCCTGGGCGTCGCCGCGCCATCGATCAGCCAGCTCGGCACCACCATCCTGTCGGAGATCCCCATCGGCTTCGACCAGCAGCTCGGCCAGCAGCTGATCGTGGTCGTGGTCGGGGCGGGCGCCATGCTCGGCGGCCTGGGGGCCACCATCTCTGTCCGCAGCTACCTCATCAAGTAGGCATCCTCATCGAGTAGGCCTGGCGCTCTGAGGTGCAGGGGGCCGGACGCCTGGGACCCTGACGCCGGACCCGATCGGCAGATCCGGAGACCATCGACCGATGACCGACCCGCGGACGCTCGAGGGGGGGACGACCGAGCCGACCGCGTCCGAGCCGGGTGCGCCCGGGGCGACCGCTCATGAGCCGACCGCGCCCGGGGCGACGCCAGATGTCCCCGAGGGATCGCCAGATCCCAACGACCGACCGCCGACGAGCCGTCGGCTGACCACGATCGTGGCACTTGCGCTGGTCGGCGTCCTCGGTGGCGCGGCCCTCTTCGGCGCCGGCTTCCTCCTCGGCGACCAGCAGGCCCGGATGCCGGGGACACCCGACGATCGCGAGGCGTTGTTCGCCCCGTTCTGGGACGCCTACGACGCCATCACCGGTCGGTTCGTGGGCCAGACCGACGGAAAGGCGCTGGTGGAGGGGGCCATCAGGGGGATGTTCGAAGCCATCGGCGACCCCTTCAGCGGGTACCTCACGTCGGACGAGTACAAGTCATCCATCTCGGGCATCTCCGGCAGTTTCGAGGGCATCGGCGCCGTGATGATGACCAGGGCGGAGCCCGGTGAGGAGGCGTGCGATCGTGCCGGCCCGACGTGCTACATCGTCGTCATCCGGACGCTTCCCGACGCGCCAGCGGCGCGCGCGGGCCTTCGCACGGACGACCGCATCGTGGCCATCGACGACGCTCCGGTGGACGGACTGACGATCGGCGAGACGATCGATCGAGTGCGCGGTCCGCGCGGCTCGACGGTCAGGCTCTCGATCGTACGCGGCCAGGCCGAGACCTTGGAGCTGGCCATCGTCCGCGACATCATCCAGACAGAGGTCGTGACCAGCGAGATCATGGTCGATGGCACGGTCGGCTATATCCGGCTCGATGGCTTCTCTTCCTCTGCCGCCGACGACTTCCACGATCAGCTGGCGGCGCTGGTCGAAGCTGGCGCCCGGCGGATCGTCTTCGACCTGCGGGGGGACCCGGGCGGGTTCGTGGACGCAGCCGAGAAGATCGCCAGTGAGTTCATCGCCACGGGCCCCGTCTTCTGGGAGTCGTTCGCCGATGGCACGGAGCTTGCTCACCAGGCACTCCCCGGCGGCGTCGCCACGGACCCGGCGATCGAGGTCGTCGTGCTCGTCGATGGCGGCTCGGCGAGCGCCAGCGAGATCGTCGCCGGCGCCCTGCAGGACACCGGCCGGGCCCGCCTGGTCGGCGAGCAGACGTTCGGCAAAGACACGATCCAGCAATGGCAGACGTTGACCGACGACGCCGGCGGCTTTCGCCTCTCCGTGGCCAGGTGGCTGACACCGGACAAGCGCTCCATCCACGAGCTCGGCCTGACACCCGACGTGCCGGTCGATGTGCCCGCAGATGCCGAGTCGGATGTCGTGCTCGAGCGGGCTCTCGAGCTCCTCGGCGCCCCGGCGTCCTGACGAGCCGCTGCCCCTTGCGCAGAACCAGGGTCTCCGCTATCGTCCGCGCCAGACGAAAGGAGGTGATGTGCAGTGATCGACAGTCCCAAGCGCTGCACCACCTCGCGGGAGGCAACTGCCTGACCTAGACCCCGCAGGGTGGTACGCGTATTCGAACGCCGGTCCGGACACGGGCCGGCGTTCGTGCGTCTGCCACTCGGCCGGCTGAACGCCTGTCACGAGACCGAACGACCGAAGGAACCTCATGGGCGAGCACACCGTGGCCCTCAACCGGAAGGCCTACCACGAATACCACATCGAAGAGCACATCGAGGCGGGCATCGCCCTGACCGGCACGGAGATCAAGAGCATCCGGGCTGGCAAAGTCAGCTTGCAGGAGGCCTATGCCCGCATCGAACGCGGCGAGGCCTGGCTGATCGGCGTGACCATCGCCCCCTTCGCCGAGGGCAACCGTTACAACCACGAGCCCCGCCGCGACCGGAAGCTTCTCCTCCATCGTCGCGAGATCGACGAGCTACTCGGCCGCACGAAGTCCAAGGGCCTGACGCTCATCCCGCTGCGGCTCTTCATCGACGCCCGCGGGCGAGCCAAACTGGACCTCGGCCTTGCTCGGGGCAAGCAGCTCCACGACAAGCGGCGCGCGATCGCCGAGCGCGACGCCAAGCGCGACCTCGACCGCGAGCTCTCGGATGTGCGGCGGGGGCGCTGACCGTCCGTCGACACTCCCGCGATTGGCGCCGGGACGGTCTCATGCTACGATCTCGGTGTGCCTGGACCAAGGTCCTGGCCTTATGGGGATGCGTGGTTTCGACAGGGCCGGATCCCCGGAGAATGCGAGCCGAGGTGCCGTCAGGCCTCGTTAAACCGGCGGCAAAACGAAGTAACTGGCAACCGCCAGCCTGCTCTCGCCCTCGCCGCTTAGGCGGTAAGGTGAGCGTGGAAGCAGCCTCCTCCCCGTGGGCTGTGGAAGCGTCATGCAGCGGGGATGCAGCTCCGGTGAGCGTCGCGTAACCGGAGACCAGGCCCGATCCAGGGGCACGCGACTGGACCGGACGGCAGACTGCCGATGGCCGTCCGTCCGGTCGACGACAAAGCATCGGACACGCTCGTAGTACGTCTCCGGCTGATGGTTCTGGACGGGGAGTTCGACCCTCCCCCATCTCCACCAGAACTCACGCAGAAGCGGCGCTCTCCGCCAGAGCGCCGCTTCGTCGTCTCCTCCCCGGGTCTCCATGGGCGCGCGTCTGGGGGTAGCTGCCCGGTCTTCGGCGTTGTGATACGGTCCGGTCCGTTTCATCGGCGCAAGCCCTCCGCGATTCGACCGGCCGGACTCCATGCGCCACGACTCGGCGCGCATCGGCGAGATCTGATCGAGCCGGTGCGACGTATCTTTGGCTGCTGGCCGCATGGTCGGTCGGACAGCGGAGGACGTTCTCGTGGTCGATGGAGCTCGGGTCTGGGGTCGGAGGTCGCTGTTGGCCTTGGCCGGCATCGCGTTGCTGGTCGTGGGCTGCGGGGCCGCGGGCGGGTCGCCCTCGGTCTCAGCGGCCGCCCCTGAGCCGACCGTCGCCGCAGAGAGCCCTTCGGCCGCCGCCCCCGTCGAGGTCGGCGTGGCGACCGACCCGACGCTCGGAGAGATCCTCGTCGGCGAGGGCGGCAAGACGCTGTACGTCTTCACCAAGGACGCCGGCGGCAAAAGTGTCTGCAACGGTGACTGCGCCGCGGCCTGGCCGCCCTTCGTGCTCGGGGACGGAGTGGCACCGGTCGCAGGCGACGGCGTGACCGGCGTGCTGGCCACCATCGTTCGCGATGACGGTGCGATGCAGGTCACGTACGCCGGCGCGCCGCTCTACTACTACGCCGCGGACACCAAGGCCGGGGACGTGCTTGGCAACAAGGTCAACGGCGTCTGGTTCGTGGCTACGCCCTCGGGCGCGAGCGGGTCCGGCGCCTCGCCGACCCCTGGGGGCGACGAGTATTCGCGGGGTGGTGGCTCGAGCCCCACCGCCACGCCGTAGGGGGTGCTGGACGGGAGCACGCGGAAAGGCCACCATCGCGTGGGGGCATCATCCGCAGAGCGGGAGCGCGGTGGAGCAGACGCAGGGACGAGCGGACGGGGATCTGGCCCGACTCATCGCGGCCGGCGATGAGGCCGCCTTCATGGCTGCCTACGATGACCATGCCTCGCTCCTCTATGCCGTCGTCATGCGACTGCTCTCGGACCGCGAGGCTGCGGCGGAGATCATCCAGGAGACGTACTTGACCCTCTGGCAACGCGCAGCACAGTACCGACCCGAGGCAGGCAGCCTGCGGACCTGGTTGATGCGCATCGCCCGCAACCGCGCGCTCGACCGACTCCGCGCCGAGGCGCGACGGCCACATCTCGTTTCGGTCACGGAGTCGATGGGGTCGGATGGCGGTTGGATGCCCCGTGCGGACGACCGCAACCAGGCCGGCGATGAGCCCGGTCCCAGTCTCGAACGCAGGTGGACCCAGGCCGTCGTCCGGACGGCCGTCGCCGGCATGCCCCACGACGAACGAAAGGTCCTCGTGCTGGCTTACGACGAAGGCCTCAGCCAGTCGCAGATCGCGGCTCGGCTGGCGCTGCCCATCGGGACCGTGAAGTCGCGGACGCGCCGCGCTATGGCCCGGCTGCGCGACATCCTTGGCACCGTCCCAGACCTGGTCGATGGCGGCGTGGGGGAGGCGATCGATGGATCACGCTGAGGCGCACGAGCGCCTCGCCGACCTGGCCCTCGAGCCCGGGCGCCTGATCGACCTCGAGGCCGATCCGACGCCCGAGGAACGAGCCCTCCTCGCCCACGCAGAGACATGCTCGACGTGCCGCGCCGAGCTGGCCGACTGGCGCCGGACGCACTCGGCCGTGCTCGCCGCGTCCACCACGGGTGGCATCGATCCCACTGGACGCCTCGAGATCGGCTCCGCCGAAAGTTCCGCGGGACCGCCGACATCGCTCCGCGTGGCGGTCGCGGACATCCCGCGTCACTCGCCGCGCCTGCTCGATCCGGCGAGCGAACGACCAGGGGCTCGGATGAACGGGGACGAGCAGAGGTCCCGCTGGCGGACCTCGGCCGTGGCGGCCGTCATCATCGTCGGCCTCTGCGTCGGGCTCGGTGCCATCGCAGCCGACCAGGTGCAAAGAGCCGATGTCGCCCGCCAGCAGGTCCGAGCGCTCGTCGGTCTGTCGACCAGCCTGGATCGGGTGCTTCGCGACGACGGGCACACGGCGATCGCACTGGTCGGCCTCGACGGTGCGCCCGGCGGCACTGCCGCCTGGTCATCGAGCGAGATCGTCATCATGACCACGGCCCTGACGTCGCCGGGTCCGGACGCGGAGTACCGATGCTGGGTAGAGCGCGACGGCCAACGAACGGCGATCGGTGCCATGCGGTTCGCGGACGGAGTGGCCTACTGGTGGGGATCCCTTGACCGCTACGACGGCACGCCGCTCGACGGCGGCGGACGGCTGGGCGTCAGCCTCGAGCAGACCGGCCAGTCCGGTAGCCACGCCCCTGTCCTCCTCGGCGAGCTGCCGAGCTGACACTGGCGCGACCCGACCGCGGGCGCGTAGCTTCAGGCGTCTGGCGAAGGTCCCGGACCGATGACCTGGTGACGGAGCCGCGTGTGTGGTTTCATGCGGGCGTGATGGAGCGACTGGCCGGTCTCAGCCGGACGAGGGCCGCAGCGATCGCGCTCGCATCGGTCCTGGCGTTCGCCCGGCTCGCAGGTCCTGGCCATGTCGCGCCAGTTCGGGCAGCCGACGATCCTGTGCTCGTCGGCGCTGGCGACATCGCCACCTGCGACTTCGAGGAAGACGAGGCCACGGCCCGCCTCCTGGACGACATCCCAGGGACGGTGTTCACGCTCGGCGACAACGCCTACGACTCTGGCCGCGCGGCCGAGTTCCGCGACTGCTATGGACCGACCTGGGGCCGCCACCGAGCGCGCACCCGCCCGGCCGCCGGTAACCACGACTACCTGACCGCCGGCGCCGGACCGTACTTCGATTACTTCGGCTCAGCGGCCGGTGTTCGCGGCCAGGGATGGTACAGCTACGACGTCGGCGCCTGGCACGTCGTGGTCCTCAACTCGAACTGCTCGGACGTGGGCGGCTGCGGCCGCGGCTCACCGCAGCTGGCATGGCTCAAGGCGGACCTGGCTGCGTACGCTGACGCCCACGTGCTCGCCTACTGGCACCATCCGCGCTTCAGCTCTCGAGCTCCGGCTCCGGTCCACGACGTTCGACCGCTCTGGGAGGTGCTCTACGACGCCGGCGCGGACGTCGTGTTGAGCGGCCACAGCCACGACTACGAGCGCTTTGCCCTCCAGGATCCGTGGGCCCGACCGGATCCGACCCACGGCATCCGGGCCTTTGTCGTCGGTACCGGTGGCGCGTGGCTCCGGCCGAAGCTGAACGAGGCCGATAACAGCGAGGTCTGGGCCAGCGCGCACGGCGTCCTGGCGCTGACGCTCCGCGCCGACGCCTACGACTGGCGCTTCGTGCCCATCGCCGGCGGGACGTTCACCGACGCCGGCAGCGACACACCGCACGGCCGTCCCCCGCCGCGAACGAGACGGACCTTCGCGGCCCACACGGACACGTGGGTGGATGAGGGCGCACCGAACACCACGCATGGCGCTTCGCCGAGGCTCCGCGTCGACGGGAACCACGGGGGCGGCGACGACTATCGCAGCTATCTCAAGGTCCGGGCCACTGGTCTCTCGGGCACGGTGTTCCGAGCCGCCGTCCGAATCTGGGTCACCAACCCGACCCGCGACGGCCCGGCGATCTTCCGGACATCGACGCGCTGGTCGAGCCGGACCCTGACCTGGAGGAACCGGCCGGGCCCGATCGGAGGTTCTCTCGACGACGCTGGCCCGGTGCCGAGCGGCTCCTGGATGGACTTCGACGTGACCGAGGCCGTGACTGGCAACGGCACGTACGCCTTCCTGCTCAGGTCGACCTCTGGAGACGGCCTCGTCGCGTCATCGGAGCAGGGCGCCCACCCGCCGCGCCTGGTCGTCGAGACGATCCCCTAGCGCTGGTCAGAGGCCTCTATCGGCCCGACCGGGCGCACGTTCCTGCGCTCGACCCGATCCCGGATGCCTCGAAGCATCCTCTCTTCGAGCGCGAAGTGGAGCGGCTCGACCAGGGCCCCGTTGAAGACGTCTGCGGCGCCGGACGGTGCCCACGTCATGCGCCACCGCGAGAGCAGACGCGTGACACCCTCGCCCCGGTCACGGAGTACGAGGACCCAGGTTGCAGCCGGCGCCGCGGCGAAGTAGTCGCCCGCCAGAAGGGGCTCCCGAGCGGCGCCAGGTGGCGCGTCGGCCTCCGGCGCGGAACGACCGGTGCGAAGGACGAGCAGACCCGGTGCCTCGAGCCGTTCGACGGTCAGGACCAGGCCGTCCGGACCGCCGACCGGCGCCAGGCGCACGGTGTCCCCGACGGCCAGGTCTTGCAGCTCGGGGATGATCGTGTCGGCGCTCTGCATGCCCGGGCCGACGAGCCGCTCCAGCGATTCGTAGCTGTACAGCCCGCCTCGACCCTCGCCGATCTGCGCCAGCCACGGCCAGACGGCCGAGGGCGGCGCGGCGATCGTGATGGCACGGGTGGATGTGAACCGCGGGACCGGCACCAGGCCGTCACCCGGCAGCGGCTCGGCCACTTCAGCCTCGGTCGCCCCCCAGCGCTGGAGCTGCGGCCGTACGCCCAGGACGTAGGCCGCGCCGGCTGTGCCGATGGCTGCCAGCCGGGCCAGAGCGCCGAGCATCTCGCCTACTCAGCGGGTGTCGGCGCCGGATGACCGACCGACCAGGATCACCCCCGTGACGCGCGCGTAGTGCGAGTAGAAGGTTTCCTTGCTGAGCAGCTTGCCGTTCCGGTCGCGAACGTATCGGGTGACCCAGACGTCCTTGCCCGTCGCCGGGAATTCGACCTGTTGGCGGCGCCCCGGCCGTAACGAGGACGTGTACTGCACGATGGTGCCGGCGGGCCGGATGTTGCGGACGATCGGCCTCGTGAAGCTGACTCGGCGCCCCGAATCCACGGACCAGAGCTGGAAGTTGACGATGCCGAAGCTCGTCCAGCCGCGGATGAGGATGGGCGAGTCTGTGTCGTTCTTGAAGCTCATCGACTGGACGCTGCCGCCGCCACTCTTGAAGACCGTGGCGTCAAGGCCGAGCGGGTAGCGATCGATGTAGTAGTAGTGATTGCGCCGGTCGCCCATCTCCAGGCCGTACCGCACCGCGGCGTTGAAGAGCGTCGTGGAGCAGCTGCAGATGCCGCCGGCAAGCGCGCCGGTCGGCTCTGTGCGGCCGTTGATGATGGCTCCGCCCGGCCCGAAGCCGCGGGCCCGGCTGAGCTCGCCGACCACCTCCCAGAAGTCGAACCACTCGCCCGGCGCCACGACGTAGCCGTTGATGAGGCTGGTGGGGATGGAGATGTTCTTGCCGAAGAAGTTGCGCTCGCCCTGCGGGAAGTGGGTCGTCCAGCGCGCCCGCTTGATGGGCTTCAGCTTGTTCTTCCATGCCTTCGCGTCCGCGGTCGTGAAGGCCGGCTCGCTCGAGGCGACAGCCAGCTGCGCTGTCGGCAGGCCATCGGGTGAGGGCTGCGCGAGGGAAGCCTGGATCGCGGCCACGGAGGCCGCCACGTCCGTGGCACGGCCGGCCTTGGAGGGGATGATCGACGATGGGCGCCCGCCGGAGATGCGGTAGCGCGCGTTGGTGCCCGCCTGGTCGACCTTCTTGGCGAAGCCCTTGACCGCCTTTTCCAGCCGATTGGCGTCGAAGGCCGGCACGATGCTGCCATCCGGGCCGGCCTCGAAGGTGACCCACGAGCGGAGGCTCTCGTTCCTGATGGTGAAGCGCTGCTTGCCAGCCGTGACGGTCAGGTCGACCGCGGCCAGGAGCGAGGCGCGATTCGCTGCCGCTTCCGCTTCGGCCGTGGTGATGCCGGGCTCCACCGGCTGAGTCACGGCGGGCACGCTCGCCTGGCCAGGGTCACTCGCAGCCAGGATCGGGTCGATGGCCAGCAGGGTCGCGGAGACGTCCAGCGTTCTGCCGTCGACGGCCGGGGTGGCACGGAAGAAGGCGCTCCCTTCCGGCAGGCCGACGCTGGCGTCGATCGGGTCGCGTGCCATGTCCGCAGCGATGACCACCAGCCGACGGTTGGCAAGCTCTCGGTCGTACTCGGCGATCGGCAGCACGCTCGTGCCTCGGATGAGACTCCGGAGTCGGTCCAGCGACTGATCAGCAAGCGTGCCCCGACGGCCGACCTCGAACGCCGCGTCGAGCATCGCTCCGAGGTCGTAGTCGCGGGCGACCGAGGCATAGGGGATCGCGACAGACTCATCGTCCACGGTCAGGGTGATGGCGCCGTCCCCGAGGGCCGGCAGAGACGCACGCAGCGCAGCTTCTGCGCTGGTCCGATCCAAGCCGGAGACCGAGACACCGGCCACCGTTACGCCTGGCATGGCCTTGCTCTCGTAGGCCACGGCCAAGCCGGCCATGAAGCCGGCCGCGAGGACGGCGACGAAGGCGACAGCGACGAGAAAGCCGAGGACGCCGAACCGCCAACCACGCGGGCGTGGCTCGGTCCTGGCATTGAAGGTGATGCTCTCAGTGGTCACGGGCGACGAATCCTAGCAGGCGGCGGGCGGATCTCAGGTCGTAGATTCAGACGCCGCGTGGCAGGATCACGACACGTCGATCCGGCTCCTCGCCGATCGACTGCGTGGTGACCTGGTCGTTGGCGCGCAGGGCGAGGTGGATCCAGCGACGCTCAAGGGGGGTCATAGGGTCGAGCTGGAGCATGCGCCCGGTCTCCACCACACGTGCAGCGGCGCGGTCAGCGATCTCGTGGAGCTGTCGCTCCCTGCGGCCGCGGTACTCCTCGACGTCGACCAGCACCCGCGTCCAGGCGCCCATGCGCTTGGAGAGCATGAGGTTGACGAGGTGCTGAAGGGCGGACAAGCGCTCGCCCTTGCGCCCGATGAGCGCCCCGAGCGACTCCTTCTCCGATTCATCGCCGATGACGCTCAAGCGTGAGGTCTCGCCGGCCTCGATGGTCACGGTGACCTTGTAGCCCAGGAGCGCCATGACCTGCTCGAGGATCTCCTTACCGGCCGAGAGCGCTTCGGGCGAAGCCTCGGCGGCCTGGACATCCTCGCGGTCGGCGACCGACGACGCGCGGGCGGCCGATAGTTGCGCCTGCTCGCCCTCGGTCAGCGCGCTCGAGCGCGTCGGCCGGGGCTCCCGACGCGACCTGTCGTCGCGGCGGGGCGGCCGGTCTTCCCGCCGGGGGCGTTCGTCCCGCGGCGCGGCGGCCGCACCCGACGATCCCCGCTCGACGGCCTCGCTGGCGACAGCCGCCGGCACGTCGCCGCGTGGCTCACGGCGGTCGTAGCCGCCCCGCCCGCGGTCGTCGCGGCGCGGCGGCCGGTCGTCGCGTGCCCCCCGGTCCTCGCGGGCAGGCGGAGGCGGCAAGGGCACACTGGCGGCGGCCTCGCGCCGGGGGGCTGCACCGCCGAGGGCGGACCGCGGCGCGGCTACGATGCGGGCCGGCTCGGCGCCCATGCCCAGGACGCCGCGTGCGCCGTGGGTCAGGATCTCGAAGTCGAGGTCGTTGAGGCTCGAGACGCCGAAGGCCTGCATGGCCTGCTTGATGGCGTCCTCGACGGACTTGCCCGTGAACTCCTGGTAATCGCTCATCGTCGTCTCCCCCGCCGGCTTGTGCGGGCTCGCTGTCTGGATGGTTTGACGGTTCCGGCTGCGCTATCGGTCGTCGTTCGCCGCGCAGGCGCCGCCGCCACCCCACCCGAGAGGGTGTTCGGCGATGGGGGCGGAGAGACCGGATAGCGGGGCGTGTGGTTCCTGGCGAAGGCGGGGTTCCAGCCGAAGAGCGGGAAGAGGGCGCCCCATCCCGCGATCATGTACTGCTGGACGATCGAGAAGATGGTGGTCGTGATCCAGTAGATGAAGAGGCCGGCCGGCAGGAAAGCGCCGTAGATGATCGAGATGGCCGGCAGGATGAGCATCGTCCGGTTCTGCACGCGCAACTGCGGGTCGCTCGTGTTGGTCTGCGCCATGCGCGTCTGGATGAGTTGCAGGAAGGCCGCGATGAGGGCCAGCAAGCTGACGCCGAAGCCAAGCACGGGAAGCGTGAAGAAGATCTCCGACACGCTTGCGTTCAGGCCGCGCTCGGTCGCACCCGGCAGGAAGCCCAGCCAGGGAATGAACGGGTCGATGCACGAGGCGAGGCCGGTCGCCGCCGCCGGCTGGCAGGTGACATGGATGACCTGCACGCCGAAGACGGTCAGCATCGAGCTGATGTCTGGGGCCTGCAGGCCCGCGGTGAAGACGTAGTACATCGGCCCGAGCAGGAAGAGCGTCAGCAGCGCGGGCAGGCATCCGGAGGCAGGGCTCACCCCACGGTCTTTGTAGAGCCGCTGCTGCTCCTGTGCCAGCTTGGCCCGGTCGCCCTTGTACTTCTGTTGGAGCGCCTTCATCTCCGGCTGGAGGGCGACCATCCGCCGCGAGGAAACGATCTGACGTCGGAAGATCGGGATGAGCAGGACGCGGATGATGAGAGTGACCACGATGATCGCGATGCCGATGTCGCCGAGTTCACGGCTGCCGAGTGCGCTGCCGATGATGCCGGTCACGTTGTAGGCAGCGGCGAGGAGCATGAAGATGGCCTGGAAGAGCGGCGTGAAGATCCAGGCGATGGTGCTCACCGGGTCCGCCCCCGGCACGGCTGGACAGAGGTTCGGTCGCTGCGTCGGCAGCGGGAGAGGTGTCGGTTGCGGCGTCTCGCCCTCGCGGGTCGGCTCGGGCGTCGGCGTCGGGACAGGCGTCGGGTTGGGGCACGGTGGGGCGGTCGCGCCGGGCGCTGGGGTAGGCTCGGACGCAGCCGGCGAGGCTGCCGGGTCGGGGCTCGGGCTCGCGGCCGCCGCCGGCAGGCCGATGAGCAGGATGAGTGCGAACGCCAGGACGGCGACGAGGCCGATCTTGATGCGCCGGTCGGTCACGAGGTGCGTGTCATCCTTCCTTGGCCGGTGTGCGGCTCAGCGAACCGGGTCATAGCCGCCGGCGGAGAACGGATTGCAGCGCGCGATGCGCCTGGCGCCCATCCAGCTGCCCTTCACGAGGCCGTAGCGCTCGATGGCCTGTTCCGTGTAACGCGAGCAGCTCGGCTCATAGCGACAGGAGGATGGCGCCCAGGCGAACGCGACCCGATAGAACCGGATCAAGCCGATGCCGAGCCTCTTCACCCCTCGGTCCTCTCTTCATGGAGCGCCCCGCCCTTGCGGAGCAGGCGTTCCAGTGTGGCTGCCAGTTCGACCTGGCTGGCCGTGATGCTTCCCTGCCTGGCCACCAGCAGGATGTCGAAGCCGGGCACGATGCCCGGCGACAACGCCCTCAGCCCCTCGCGGATCCGGCGTCGGATCCGGTTGCGGACGACTGCGCCGCCGAGTCGGCGACTCGTCGAGATGCCGAACCTCGTGCCAGCCCGTTCGGTTCGCAAGAACCGAGCGCTGATCCGGCTGTCGGAGCGGACCACGTCCGATCCGCCGACGGCCGCGAAGTCGCTCGCGGATCGCAGCATCGTGGGCGCCTTGCTCACGCCCGGTGCTGTGGCTGGACCGCCGTCAGACGGTCAACCGACGACGGCCCCTGGCACGTCGAGCGGCGAGCACCCGCCGACCGCCCTTGGACT
Source organism: Candidatus Limnocylindrales bacterium (assembly GCA_040514195.1). Taxonomy (GTDB): domain Bacteria; phylum Chloroflexota; class Limnocylindria; order Limnocylindrales; family CSP1-4; genus CSP1-4. The sequence continues at coordinate 16,905 of JBEVDC010000141.1, forward strand.
TCATGCGAGCCCGAAAGCCGTGCTCCTTCGCGCGATGGCGCTTCTTGGGCTGGTAGGTCTGCTTCATCGCGAGGCGTGGGCTCCTTGGCCGGGTCGATGTGGAGCGTCAGCGATCCGGCGCCGGACGGCCTGCCCCGTGGGAGGTTGGTGCACCCGTTCGCTCCGCAGCACGAAACGGCCTGGCGCGCCAGTCGAACCGGGGGATGATAGGCCGGTGCCGGATGGCCCGTCAAACGCGGCGGCGCCTCCGCCCGTCCCGGGCGCAAGTCTGGCGAACCGGCGCACCGGCGGCCCGTCCACCACGTCGTCCGCACCGGGCCGATTGGCGCGCGCGACGGCGCTGCCGACCTCGCCCGTCGGCGACCGGCGCCAGGACGGGCCGTCCCATGGGCAGGTGTGGTGCAGGGCGAGGCCATCCGAGGGGCTTCGCGCGGGTGGCCCTGCAGGCCTTCGGTGAACGTGGCATCATCCGCCGTCACGGACCGATGGGCGGTCCGAGGGCGATACTCCCGGGGAGTATCGGGGAAATGCGTTGCGGGGCCTAAATCGCGGTGCTACGCTTCCCGGGCCTCCGCGCCGGGATGCGGGTGGAAGAGGCCATCGTGACCCCGGCAAGAGCGGGAGGAGCAGCGCGCGACGACCGCCTTGTCGACCGATGTCGACACGGTCTTCCGACGCCGCCCGCATGGGCCCGGATTGACCGATCTATCGTCTGAACCCCGAAACAGGGTCGTGCCATCGATGGACGCGAAGCAGGTCTGGCGCGCCGCGCTGGGAGAGCTCCAGGTCTCCCTCTCACAGGCGAACTTCGAGACATGGTTGAAGGACACCGCGCTCGTCGAAGTCGAGGACAGCACCTTCACCATCGCGGTGCCCAACGGCTTCGCCAAGGATTGGCTGGAGACCCGCTACCGATCGCTCATCAGTCAGACGCTGGCGCGCGTCGTCGGCTACAGCGTGCAACTCGACTTCGAGGTCCGCGAGGTGGTGCCAGAGGCCGAGGATGCGACGCCGACCCAGCCGGTCCGACTCGAGCCAAGCCGTGTCGGCGGCGAGGGTCCGTCCGCCAGCCTCAACCCGCGTTACACCTTCTCGACCTTCATCGTCGGCTCGGCCAACCGCCTGGCACACGCCGCCAGCCTGTCGGTCGCCGAGCGACCTGGGCATGCCTACAACCCGCTCTTCCTGTACGGCGGCGTAGGGCTCGGCAAGACCCACCTGATGCATGCCATCGGCAACCAGGTGCTGGCCCGCTTCCCACGCAAGCGCGTCGTCTATGCCACCAGCGAGAAGTTCACCAACGAGTTCATCACCAGCATCCAGCAGGGTCGCATCGACGACTTCCGCGCCCGCTACCGCAAGATCGACCTGCTGCTCATCGACGACATCCAGTTCATCGCCGACAAGGAGCGGACGCAGGAGGAGTTCTTCCATACCTTCAACGCCATCCACGAGGACGGCAAGCAGATCGTGCTCTCCTCCGATCGGCCGCCCAAGGCCATCCTGACCCTCGAGGAGCGGCTCCGGAGCCGCTTCGAGTGGGGTCTCATCGCCGACCTCACCGCGCCCGACCTCGAGACGCGCATCGCCATCCTGCGCGCCAAGGCAGAAGAGAACGGGGTGCCCATCGGCCAGGACGTCCTTGAGTTCATCGCCCGCAAGGTCGTGAGCAACATCCGCGAGCTCGAGGGTGCCCTGAATCGGATCGTGGCCTACGCCAGCATGGGTGCCATGCCCATCACCATCGACCTCGCCCAGGCCGTGCTGTCGAACGTCCTCTACAACCCGAAGCGCCGGAGCGTCACGCCCGAGCGGATCGCCCTGGCGGTCTCGGAGTTCTATGGCGTGGACATGGATACCCTGCGCGGCCAGAAGCGCGACAAGGCCATCGTCCTGCCCCGCCAGGTCGCCATGTACTTGATGCGCGCGGAGACGGACGTCTCCTTGCTCCGCATCGGCGCCGAGCTCGGCGGACGCGACCATTCGACCGTGCTCCACGCTTGCGACAAGATCGACCGGGCGAGCCAGGAGAACGAGGAGCTCCGCCGTGACATCGCTGCCGTCCGCGAGCTGATCTACGCTGATTGAAGGCGCCGGCGGGACCCGCGGCGCCGTGGACATCCGGTCAGGGAAGGTGGACATCCGTGTATTGGCGCGCCATAGGGGGCCCGGTCCGGTGGACGCCGGGCGGTGGTCGGAGCGTTCGTCCACATATCGTGCCCGCGATGTGCCCGACCTTCCCCATCGCGGCCGCGGTTACGGGCCCGAACAGCAGGTCCGTCCACCCTCGTCTCGTGCGTGGCCGAGCGTGCGCGTCCCCACCGTCCACAGCATGATGATGATGACGATGGATGAGAAGATAGGAACGAAGGAGCACCACAACCGAGCATCTCGATGTGGACGCCCAACTCCGATGTCGCCCAGTCAGCCCGAGGGAGACCGTCGATCGTGAAGCTATCCGTGATGCAGGAGAACCTGGCTCGCGGCCTCCAGGTCGTCAGCCGAGCCGTCAGCTCGCGCAGCACGCTGCCCGTGCTGGCCAACGTCCTGCTGCGGACCGAGGACGCAGGGCTCAAACTGACCGCCACCAACCTGGAGATCGGCATCACGTACTGGGTGCCAGGCAAGATCGAGACCGACGGCAGCATGACGGTGCCGGCGAGGCTCATCACCGACGTCGTCAACTCGCTGCCGCCCGGTGAGCGGGTCGACCTCGAGTCGGACGGGGCGGCAACGCTCGACCTGCGCTGCGGGCGTCAACGGGCTCACCTGCGCGGCATCGATGCGGACGAATTCCCTGTCATCCCATCGGCCGGCGAGCGGCCGACGACGCGGATCAGTCAGCGGGTCCTCAAGCAGGCCCTCTCGGAGGTCGTATTCGCGGCCGCCACGGACGAGGCGCGACCGATCCTGACGGGTGTTCTGACCCGCTTCGAGGGCGACCGGGTGACGCTCGCCGCCGCCGATAACTACCGCATCGCGGTCAAGACGCTGACCACGCTGGCGCCGGTCGAAGAGACCTCCATCGTGGTCCCGGCACGCTCATACCACGAGCTGGAGCGCGTGCTGGCCGACAGCGACGATCCCGTCGACGTCGTGCTGGCTCCGTCGAAGAACCAGATCGTCTTCCACCTCGAGGGCATCGACCTGGTGAGCCGGCTCATCGACGGCCAGTTCCCGAACTATCAGCAGGTCCTGCCGACGTCGCACACGACCCGGGCCGTGGCGGACCGCGAAGAGCTCCTCAAGGCGGTCCGGTTGTCGGCGCTCATCGCCAGTTCGTCAGCCAATGTCGTGCGCCTGCGCGTGGACGCGGATGGCGAGCCAGGCATCACCGTGGCAGCAGCCGCCGACGTCGGGGACACCGAGGGGCACGTCGATGCGACGGCTGACGGTGAGGGCCTGACGGTGGCCTTCAACGCACGCTACCTGCAGGAAGCGCTGACCAACCTGGCGGCGGAGCAGCTGGCGCTCGAATTCCAGGGTCCGCTCTCTCCCGGCGTGCTCAAGCCGATCGGCGACGACGGCTACGTGCACGTCATCATGCCGGTCCGAACGCCGTCCTGAGCGGCCGAGTCGGTCGACCACGATGCGCGTCGACCGACTCTCGCTGACCGGATTCAGGTCATACGCTGTCCTCGACCTGCGACTGGGCCACGGACCGCAAGTCGTCGTAGGCGACAACGCCGCCGGGAAGACGAACCTCATCGAAGCCATCGTCCTGCTTGCGCGGGGGGCCTCCCATCGATCGACCAACGACACGGAGCTCGTCGGCTGGGGCCAACCCTTCGCCCGGCTCGAGGCCGTCGTGGAACATGGCGCCGGTCGGAGCTCTGACCGCGTCGAGATCACCCTCGAGCGGACGGTGTCCGGCGGCGCACGCAAGCGACTCAGGGTCGATGGCGTGCCGCGTCGGGCGGTCGCGCTCGCGGAAGCCCTCAGCGTGGTCCTCTTCGCCCCGGAGGAGATGCTCCTCGTGGCCGGCCCGCCTTCGCTCCGCCGAGCCGCCGTCGATGCCCTGGCCGGCTCCCGGTCGCCCGCCTACGGCCGGGCCATGGCCACGTACGGCAGGGCGCTCCAACAGCGCAACGGGCTGCTGCGACGGATCCGTGAGGGCGAGGCTGGACCTGACGAGCTGCCGTACTGGGACGCGATCGTGGTCGAGGCGGGTGGTGTCATCGTGGCTGAGCGGCTGACGCTCCTGGCCGACCTGGCACCGGTCCTGGCGGCGTCGCATGCTGAGATCGCCCCTGCCGAGCCGACGCTCGAGCTTCGCTACGTGACGAACGCCCCGGCCCATCCGGATGAGAGTCCCCCGGAGGCCCTTCGCCGCCGCCTCGCAGAGACCGCTGAAAAGGAGCTCTGGAACGGGGCCACCCTGGTCGGGCCACACCGCGACGACGTGGCCTTCGACCTCGGTGGCCGCGACATGACGACGTTCGCGTCCCGCGGCCAGCAGCGTACGGCCATCCTCTCCCTGAAGCTCGCCGAGCTCGAGCTCCTGACGGATCCCGTCACCGGGGAGGCGCCGCTCCTCCTGCTCGACGATGTCTTCAGCGAACTCGACCCGGATCGGCGCGCGCAACTGGTTCGCCGGATCCGTCTGCTGCCGCAGGCCATCGTGACGACGACGACGCTCGACGACCTCGACCCCGCGCTCGTTTCGGCATCCACGACCTGGCACGTCCGGGATGGCGCTGTCGTCGCCGGTCTCGCTGCCGCCGCGCGCTGAGCTGGCCGATGGATCGCCGACGCCCGATGCAACGACTGAGCGACCTGCTGCCCGAGGCCGCTGCCGCGTTGGGCATCGAGGACGACCTCCACCGTGCCAGGGTCGCAGCCGCCTGGGAGCGGACGATCGCAGAGCATGTGCCCGCCGCGGCCGGGGCGTGCTGGGTCGTCGGGCTGGAAGACGGCGGGCTGGTCGTGGCTGCCGACGAGCCGGCGGTCGCCCAGGAGCTCCGTCTTCGGGCGACCGAGCTGCTGGCTTCGCTTAGCCGGGCGCCGGCAGTCGGGAACCTGCGCGGCATCCGGATCGTCGTGCGTCGAGACCGCCCGCCGACGGTCGCCTGACCACGCCCGACGTTAGACTAGGCGCCCCATGGCCGTCCGACTGCACCTGAAGATCGGCCTCGTCCCCGGCGCCGACCGCCTGTCCACATCCCCGGATGTGATCATCCACCACGAGCCGTCGATCGGGTCGATCAGCCGGTCGAAGGGCAACCTGTATGGCGTCGTGACCGTGGCTCCCAAGAGCGGCGGGAAGCCTGGCGAAGCGGCCGCGCTCGTCGCCGACGCCATCCGCGACCGCTACTACTACGACGAGTCTGCTGGCATCCCGATCTGCCTCGAGAAGTCGGTCCGGACGGCCAACCAGACGCTTCGCCAGGCCCGGGAGAGCCACGGGCTGGCCCCGGGCGCCATCGGCGCCTGCGTGGCGGTCGTGCGCGGCCATGAGCTGTACGTGGCGACGATCGGCGACGCCGACGCCTACCTCGTGCGCCAGGCGCGGCTGCTGACGCTGCCCGAGGACGAGCGCGGCGAGGGCTTGCCGGCGAGCGGCGACGTTCACGTCGACGTCTGGCGCGGCGAGATCGCCGTCGGCGACTCGCTGCTCCTCGTCTCCGGCAATGTCACCCGGACGGTGGGCACGGAGGAGTTCAAGGACGCTCTCGTGACCCTCCACCCACAGTCGGCCGCGGAGCACCTCCATCACCTCTTCGTGGCGGCCAAGGGCAGCGGATCGGATGCCATCCTCGCGCTCGAAGCGTCCGAGGTGCCGGCCACGCGCGTCGAGCACAAGCTCGTGCCCGTACGTCCGGCCGAGCCGCTGGCCGGGGCGCGCGACCGATCGCCCATCCCCCTGGCGGACCCCATCGCAGGAGCCGCTGGCGCCGTCGGCCAGCGGGCCAGCGACCTGAAGACCGGCATCGGCCTGGCCGGTGCCACGATCGTCGACCGGCTCTTCGGCCTGATGCCTCGCCGCCGGCCTCGCTACCGGAGGGTCACGCCGCTCGCCTCCAAGCGCGAGTCCCAGCGCCGGGCCGGGTTCGCCGCCCTCGCCTTCCTGGGTATCGTCGTGGCGCTCGGCGTCGGCCTCTGGCTCGTGGGCGGCGCCCTGCCCGGTCGCGACGACCAGATCACCGACGTCAACGCCGGGGACAATGCCCTGGTCGAGGCCCAGGAGCGGGTCGACCAGGTCTTCGGCGAGGGCGACCTCATCGCGGGCGACGCGGTCAAGGCGCAGCGATTGCTGCGTGAGGCCTGGGCCGAGCTCGAGACCGCGGAACGCCTCGGCGTTGCCGCCGCAGCCCTCCGCCCACTACGGACCGAAGTCGCCAACGGGCTCGATCGCATCTACGGCGTGACACGGGTCACCAGTGAGGTGGTCGTCGACCTGACCGCCGAACTCTCTCCGGAGGCCGACATCGTGGACGTCGATCGCGGGCCGGACGGCGCTGCGTATCTCATCGACAAGGCCACCAAGTCCATCATCCGCGTCGACCTCGCATCGCGCACGGCCAAGGTGGTGGTCAAGGCGGGCGATGGCGCCGGGAAGGGCATCGGCGAGCCGTGGCAGATGACGCTTGGCGGTCCTGACCTCCTGATCCTCGACCGCGCCGGCGTCCTCTGGCGCTGGCGCCCGTCCGACGCCAAGGGTCGAGGCACGCTGGCCAAGCTGCGGTTGGGCGGCGACTCGGCGCTGGGCGACGACATCCGCGACACATCGACCTTCGCGCGTGATGCCGACTCCGGACTCTATTTCTATTACGTCATCGACCCCAGCTCGAAACAGATCCTGCGATTTCGGCCGGCCGGCGACGGCAGCGGCTACCCGTCGGCGCCGAACGACTACCTGGCCACGGCGACCGATGTCGCGGGCTATCGCGCCCTGCGCATCGACGGCGACGCGTATGTCCTCACGCGTGACGGCGTCATCCGCTATCAGAGTGGGCGCGCGGACGACTACGAGCTGGAGCAGCCGCCCGACGACGGCGACCTTCGGCCGGGTCATGATTACGGCCACTTCGCCATCGATCCCCTCCGACGCGAAGGCGGCATCTGGCTCTGGGACCGCGAGCACGCGCGAGTCGTGTCGATGGAGAAAGCGAGCGGGGATTACAACGAGCAGTTCCTGGCGGCACTGGGTGCAGAGGCCTTCGATGACGTTCGCGGGATGTTCGTCATCGACCCGACCGAGCCGAGCCAATCGAACATCCTGATCTGGGCCGATGGCGGCCGCCTGCTGGCAGCGCCGCTCGTCGACCCGACCGCGCTGCCTTCTCCTTCCCCCTCGGCCGAGACGTCGCCGGAGCCGACGAAGACGCCCAAGCCGACCAAGAAACCCTGACGGCCGCGGGCCCGGGATCGCGTGGGATAATCCGAACCATGGCACACGGGCTCAAGGAGATGGTCGTCGAGAGCGTACGCGTCCACATGCACTCCTCGCAGCACGTCGTCATCCTCAAGGACGTCGATCGGGACCTCTACCTGCCGATCTGGATCGGCGTCAATGAGGCCGACGCCATCGCCCGTCGACTGCAGGGCATCACGCCCGAACGACCGCTCACCCACGACCTCTTCGCGAGCACCCTCGAAGAGCTCGGCGTGGCCATCAAGCAGGTCGTCGTCTCGGACCTCTCGGACGAGACCTACCGTGCCCGACTCGTCCTCGAGCTCGGCGACAGGACGGTCGACATCGACGCCCGGCCGTCCGATGCCATCGCGCTCGCCATCCGAGTCGGCGTTCCGATCTTCGCCACGGATACCGTCCTCGACCGCGCCGGCGTGACGCCGGAGCCGGATGAGGACGAACGCCTGTCGGTCTTTCGCGAGTTCGTCAACTCGCTCGAAGACGAGTCCGGACGGCGACCCGACTAGCTGCCGAGGACGGGCTCGCCGCGCTCCAGGGCAGCCGACCGCCGGAACCAGAGCCGGATGCGCAGGCGCCAGAAGTCCCGAACGGCGCGAAGCACGACACGCGGGTTGGCGCCTGATGCCTGGCCGGCGATCCGTGGATGATGCGGGACGCCGACCTCGGCCAGACTCCGGCCGCGAGCTCGGACCTTGATGAGCAGTTCCGCGGAGAGGAACGCGCCCCCCGACTCGAGCCGGACGCCCTCCAACGCCTGGCGTCGGAAGAGCTTGCAGGCACAGTCCACGTCGCGCACCGGCAGGCCGTAGAAGAGGCGCAGGCAGAAGCGGTACGCCCGCGCGTAGGCGAGCCGGATGGTCGGGTCGGCTCGCCGGATGCGGTAGCCGACGACGACCTCAGGCTGGTCGGTCGCCTCCGCCCGCGCCAGGAGGCGAGACAGGTCGGCGACCCTGAACTGGCGGTCGCCATCGGTGAAGGCGATAAGCGGATGTGAGGCAGTCGCGAAGCCAGTCCGCAGCGCCGCACCGTAACCGCGGTTGACCGGATGGTGGACGACACGCACGACGCCTGGGTGCTCGGCGGCCAGGCGGTCGGCGATATCTGCGGTGCCGTCGGTGCTGCCGTCGTCGACCGCGATGATCTCGAATGTGTCAGCCAGGGCCGGCAGCGCCAGGAGGGCCTCGTCGACCAGCGCCTCGATGTTCTGCGCTTCATCGTGCGCCGGAAAGAAGTACGAGAGCGCCGATACGCGAGGGACGACCAGCGACGGGGCAGCCGCGGGCAAGGCGGCCGACGATGCGGCGGGAGGGGGCACCGCGGCAGTATAGTCGGGGCCATGGCCGCTGCCCCCGCCCTGGCGGAGCCGCCGGAGAGGCCCGTCATGGGCCGGGCCGCGTGGCCCGTGATGGCCACCTTCGCGCTCCTGGCCGGCGGCTCGGCGCTGCTGTACTGGTGGACGGGTCCCAAGCCGGTCGGGCTCGACGCCTTCGTGCCACTGGCCGATGCGTTCCTTCACGGCCGCCTCCACGTGCTCGAGCCGATGCCCTGGATCGAGCACGTCGATCGCGCCGCTGGCGGTTGGTACGTGCCTTATCCCCCGATGCCGGCCATCTCGGTCCTGCCCTTCGTGGCCGTCTTCGGGGCCGGTTTCGATCAGGGCTACGCGGCGGCCCTGATGGGCGGACTGAGCGTCGGCATGCTGTGGCTGATCCTCGGCCGGCTCGGGGTGGCGCCGCTGCCACGCCGCTCGCTGGTCGCTGCCTTCGCCGTGGGCAGCGCGCTGTGGTGGGCGGCCGGCATGGGCACGTCCTGGCTCTTCGCGGGCGTCAACGGCGTCTTCTGGTCCTTGCTGGCGCTGAGGCTGGCGCTCGACCGGCGCTGGCCGGTGGTGGCGGGGCTGTGTCTTGGGTTCGCGGCGGCCTCGCGGCTGCCGATCGGGCTGACGTTACCCCTCTACCTGGCGCTCTACGCCGGTGTCGAGGTCCGGCCGCGGCTGGCTCTTCCCGATCGGCACAAGATCCTGGCCGCCGGCCTCGTGCTGGTCGGCGTGGCGATCCCGGCCATCCTCGTCGCCCTCTACAACGTGGCCCGCTTCGGCAGCCCATTCGATTTCGGGTACGAGAAGATCCCGGGCGTGCTTCAGGAACCCTGGTACCGCGACGGGATCCTCTCACTGAGCTACATCCCGCGCCACGTTCACACGATGTTCCTGCGCGGCTTCGACTTCGCCGACGGCTTCCCATGGTTCCGGCCGAACTGGACGGGGCTGGCGCTGACCTTCACGACGCCCATCTACTTCTGGCTCATCAAGCTGCGCCGACGAGAGACGTTCGTCGTCTTCGGCTGGATCGCGATCGTGCTCGCCTTGCTGCCCATCATCACCCACGGCAACGTCGGCGAGACGCAGTTCGGGTATCGCTTCAGCCTGGACGTGGCGCCCATCCTGTGGATCATGCTGGGCATGCTCTTCGCCAGGCGGATCTCGTTGCCAGCCAGGCTGGCCATCTTCGTCGGGATCCTCGTCCATGCCTACGGCATCTACGTCATCACGGTCCTCGACTTCGTCAGCTACTGACGCCCCCACTACCAGCCCAGGACGATGCCCCAGTAGACGCCCCAGGCGTTGATGGCGATCGAGGCGATGATCAGGGTGACGGTCCACCATCGGACGCCATAGCGGGCCAGGCCGAGCGTCACCAGGAGCAGGCCGAAGGGCGCGGCGTCGTTGCTGAACCGGTAGCCGAATTGCACCCAGCCCTGGCTGAAGTGCATGACGTTCATGAGCATCACGGCGCCGATGGCCAGCACCGAGCCGAGGACGATCCGGCGCCGCCAATCGCTGATGACGACGGGAACCGCCAGCAGCCAGGCCGGGCTGGTCAGGAACAGGCTCATGCCCAGCCGGTCCGGGCGGAGCAGAGGGCATGCCTGATCAAGGAGACCGAGTCCGCACTCCGGGCGGACCTCCGGCAGCCAGGCCGACATGATGAGCAGGTTCTGTGGGATGTAGCGGGGATCCTGGAGCGCCCATTCGCCGGGGTGATAGGTGATGCCCTGGAGGGCCGGAAAGAGCTGAGCCAGGAGGCCGCCCGGAACCGGTGTGTATTCGGTCTGGTAGAGGTGCTCATACCCCGGATGGAACAGCTGCCCGCTGGTGGCCAGGTTGTACGCCAGCAGGAGGAGTACCGCGATGGCCGCACCGATGCCAGCCGCGAGGCCGCGCCGAAGGACAGAACCGCCGCCCCCGACGAGCGCGAAGAAGGGGGCTGCGAGGACGGTGGTCAGACGAGCGGTGGCCGCCAGCCCGAGCAGCAGGCCTGCGACGACCTGGCGCCGGTCGATGGGGCTGCTCGAGGCCTCGGCAGTCGCCGACCGCCGATCCGCATCGAGAGCCGCCGTGATGGCCAGCAGCAGGCAGGTCGAAGCCACGACATGGGCGAAGTACCAGGTGCTGCCCAACATCCCTGCGTACCAGGCGACGGTGCCGAAGCCGTAGAAGATGGTGGCCAGGATGGCCACCAGCGGGTCCGTCGTCAGGCGCCAGACCATGCGGTACGCGAAGCCAAGGTTGAGCCCGCCGAGGACCGCCGCCACGAGGGCCGCGTCGGACGCCAGCCCGAAGGCCGCCACGACCGGCAGCAGCACGATGGCCGGCAGCGGCGGGAAGGGGATGAGGGCGCGGCCCTCGGCGATCGGGTAGAGGTCCTGGAAGTAGCCGTTCTGGAACTGGCCCTCGCTCACCGGCCACGGGATCCACGCCCGACCCTGCAGGAAGGCGTCGGCCTGCCAAACGAAGTGGTTGTACATGTTCTGGCGGGCGGGATTGCTGAAGACGTAGACGACCACGCCGAGGACGGCGAAGACGAGCATCAGCCAGCGTGGGTCGACAGTGGCGAGCAGGTGCCGCATGCGGGCGACGGGACCGCGGCCGGATCGGTCGGCCGGCGAGGTGCCGGCGGGTGCCGTTGCTATACTCCCCTCCACCTCGTCGCTCGTTCTTGGAGGCCGGTCGGCTGTTGACGACGCCCGGGGCGGGTGCACCCGATCGGAGCCTCGGAGCGTCGGCACGCTCGGTCCCGGCGCCGACGGCCGTCCCGGCCCTGACCATGCTGCTGCTGGCCGCGCTGGCCCTCCGCCTCATCATCGCATACGTCCTGTTGCCCAAGTCCGGCTTCGAGACCGACCTCGGGACGTTCACGGCCTGGGCCTTGCGCATGGTCGACGTCGGCCCCGGCGGCTTCTACGCCGAGCCTGGCCTGTCCGACTACCCGCCGGCCTACATGTACGTGCTCTGGCTCCTCGGCAGCCTGGGCAAGATCCTCGGCGCCGCCAGCGGGACAGGGGTCGAGACGACCACGGCGCTGCTCAAGATCCCGCCGATCCTGGCCGATATCGCCTGTGGCTGGTTGCTTTACGTCCTGACTTTGCGCTGGTTCGGCGACCGTCCCAGGGCGGCCACGCTGGCCATCGTGGCGGCATCGCTCTATCTCTTCAATCCGGTGACCTGGTACGACTCGGCGATCTGGGGCCAGGTCGATGCCATCGGAGCGCTGCTCTCCCTGGCCACCGTTGCCCTGCTCATCGACGGCCACGCCGAGGCGGCGACGGCGATGGCCGTCGTAGCTGGCCTGGCCAAGCCGCAATACGGCGTCGTCCTGGTGCCCATTCTGGCCGTGGTGCTGTTGCGACGGCACCTCTTCCAGCCCGGAAGCGGACCGCGCGTGACCGCCGGCCCAGGTTGGTATCGGACGTGGTGCGACCGTGAGACCGGCGTCTGGCGGCTGATCTCCTCAGCGGCGGTCGGCGCCAGCCTGCTCTTCCTCATCACCGCGCCCTTCGGCATGGACCTCCCGCACCTCATCGTCCAGTACGGCAGGGCCGCGGCCACGTATCAGTATCTGACGGTCAACGCGTTGAACCCTTGGGCCCTGGTCGGCGTCGGCGACCAGCAGCCGATGGCAGAGGCCGGTTTCGGCCACTGGCCGCCCGACACGGTACCGCTGGTGGGGCCCGTGCCGGGTGTCGTCGTCGGGACGGCACTCCTGGCCGTCGGATTCCTGATCGGCTTGGCCCTCCTCGCTCGGCGCGGCGATCGCACCGCCATCCTCCTGGCGACCGCCTACCTCTGCCTCGCCTTCTTCATCCTGCCCACACGAGTCCATGAGCGGTATCTCTTTCCCATCTTCGCCTTCCTGCCCTTGCTGGCCATCCTCGATCGACGGTACCTTGCGGCCACGCTCGTGCTCAGCGCCTCCACGTTCGTCGGCCTGCACGCGGTCTTGAGCACGCCGTTCTGGGCGACCCCGAACCTCGAAGACTTCTTCTACGGGCCCGCGTTCCGAAGCTACCCCGTCTACCTGGTCAGCATCGCCATGACCGGAGGTGTCTTCCTATTCCTGCTCTGGCGCGTGCTGCGGGCGACGCTTGCACCCGAGGCCCCACTGGCCGGTGCCCCGTTGTTCGATGGCTCCGACGCACCCGCCCCCCGAGGGCCGCCCGTGGTCGACACGCCGCCGCGTGCAGCGGTCGCGCCCGGTGCAGCCGCCCTGGGGGCGGTGACCGACGCGCCCTGGCTCGAGGAGGTCCGTCCACGCCCGGCCCCGACCGAGCATCAAGCCGCTGCCCTCACGCGGGCCGCCGCTTCGGGCGCTGCTGTCGCCGGACGTGAGCGCACGACCCCTGCCGAGCCGCCGCTTGCTACCGACGAGGAGGCGTTCGATCCCGGCCCGGGCGTCATCGGTGGCCTGAGTGCCACGCTGCGCCGACAGCTCGGGACGCGGCTGCGCCGCCGTGACCGGAGCGCCGCGCTGGTCGCGGAGAAGCCTGGCCGTATCGACCGCCTGGATGTCGCGGTCGCGCTCCTCCTCCTCCTGGCCGCGTTGACCCTGCGGGGCTGGCGTGTCGAGGAGCCGTACGACATGTACTTCGACGAGGTCTACCACGCCCGCACGGCGACCGAGTTCCTGCAGCACTGGCAGTACGGCGAGCCGCCAAGGCGGATCTATGAGTACACGCATCCCCACTTGGCCAAGTACATGATGGCGGTGGGCATCATGCTTTTCGGCAACGACGTCGTGAGCGCGACATCGGAGCTTGGCTTCGCGCCGCGCGATGCCGCCGTCGAGCAGCGCTGGGACGGTATCGGCACACGTTCCGGCCGGGCCGGCGACCGGATCTACGTGTCCGGCCCGGGCAGCGTGCGTGCCTACGATCTGGCCGGCCGCGATCTACTGGCCGAGATCACTCTCGGGGACGGCGCCGAGCCCGGTGCCCTCGTGATCGAGACGACCGACCATCGACTCCTCGTCGCCGACCTTGACGGGGGGCTGTGGGCGTTCGAGACGCAGGCGCTCGACGACGTCCGCGCGGGTGATGACCCCGCGACCATGGCGCCGCCCTACCGCCTCGGCGATCTTGGTGGCCCGGCCCGGGCGATGATCATCGACGAGGCCGGCCAAAGATTGACGGCGGTCACGGACGGTGATCGAGTCGTGGTCTTCGACCTGGTCGAGGGTTCGCCGGTGGTCGAGGCCGTCGTACCTGGCGCGGCTGACCTAGCGGCTACGACGGGTGGCCAGCGCCTCCAAGTGGACCTGACAGAGGTCACCGACCCGGGCGCGCTGGCCGACACCGTCGCGGAAGTCTTGGGCGACGACGCCGCAAGCATCAGGGCCATGCTCGTCGGTGCCCAGGGCGTGGTCACCGTGGCCGGGAGCCTCGACGCCGACGAAGCCATCAACGTGCAGGAGGCTCTCGACGCCGGCGAGCTGCCCGGCGCCAGCATCGAGAGCGGCGACCTCGTCGCCGTGGCGGCCGCCAACGGCCTCGTCCTGCTCGACGCGAACACGCTTGCGCAGGTGGACATGCACTCGTCCGACACCCCGGTCACGGCCGTCGTCCATGTCGAGGGTCCAGCCGAGCCGACCCTCTACGCCACGACCGGCGAACGGCTCATGCAGATCGAGGTCAAGAAGGGGCAACCGGCCAGCCCGCGCGACGACGTCTGGATGCCTGGCCCGGTGCGCGACCTCGTCTACGATCCGGCGACGCAGCTCATCCACGTGCTGGGCGAGAGCCAGGGCGGGGGCGGGTCCACGGTCTACGTGGTCGAGCCCCACGGCAACGTCGTCTTCGCTGATGCTCCCCTGTCTGCACCACCCGCCGCCTGGGCCCTCGACGCCGACCCGGATCGGCCAAGCCTGGACCGTGAGCAGCTGCTCACGATCTCGGCGTCGGGCCAGATGTCGTCCGTCGAGACCGGCCAGCACGCTTTCGGCTGGCGCTTTCCGGGCGTCATCCTGGGCGCTCTGACAGCCGCTCTCCTCTACCTGCTGGCTCGAATCCTCTTCCGTCGCCGCGAGGTCGGCCTGGCGGTGGCCGCGATCGTGCTCGTCGACGGCATGACCTTCGCCCAATCGCGGATCGCCATGAACGATGTCTACGTCGGCGTCTTCATCGTGGCCGCCTACCTCATCTTCGCGCTCGTCTGGCTTGGGACCTGGCGAGGCTGGAGCGCGATGCTCGTCGGGTTGCCGCTCATCGGGCTCTGCCTTGGGCTGGCGCTGGCAGCCAAGTGGGTCGGGCTCTACGCCGTGGGCGGCATCGTGCTGCTCATCCTCTTGCGTTCGGCCGTCGGCCGAGGTCTGGCCCTGGCGGCCATGATCGGCATGACCGGGGTCCTCGGTTGGCTGGCGGTCAGCGCGCCGAGCACAAGCACGCCGGACACCGTGGGACTCGTGGTGGTCACGATCCTGGTCGGCCTCGTGACGGCCATCGGCTTGCGCATGGCATCGGCCAGCACCGTCATCGTCGCGGTCGGGACGGCCTTCGCGGTCATCGCGAGCTCGGTCCTGCTGCTCATGCCCGGAAACGGCGTGTTCCTGGTCATCATGATCGGCGTGACCCTTCTGCTGGCCGTGGCCGTCGTCCTGCGCCCGATTCGCTGTTCGCTCGACGAAGCGCGCTTCGCAGTCGCGGCCCCAGCCGTCCTGGGCATCCTCGGGACCCTGACCGCGATCATCATCGGTTCGCGCCTGCCGACGGATGGCGCGGTGACCTCGACCACCCTGCTGGCCGTCTCGCTGGGCTTGGTGGTCACCAGCGTGGCCGTCTACGCCGGCTTCGCGTTGGCGGGGTCGCGCGGCATGGGACCGTTGGCTGCTGCGCGACCGGCGCCGACCGAGGGCGGTCGCCCGTTGGAACCGGCCTCTCCGCCGCCCGACGGCTGGCTGCGACCTGGCTGGCGACTCGGGCTGCCCTGGGTCTGGGCGATCGCCTGCGTGGCCCTCCTCCCGGTCGTGGTCTACGTGATCAGCTATTGGCCCTGGGTCGAGCTCGGGAATACCTGGTTCGCGGGGTTTCCGGCCGATCACACGGGCCAGACCTTCCTCGCCCTCCAGCAGGAGATGTACAACTACCACAACAACCTGCGGGCCACGCACGCGGCCTCATCGCCGTGGTGGGCGTGGCCCTTCGACCTCAAGCCCGTGTGGTTCTACCTCGGCAACCTGGCCGAGGGGTGGACGGCCGTGACCTACGATGCGGGCAACCTCGTCCTCTTCTGGCTATCCGTGCCGGCCATGGCCTGGGTCGCCTTCATGGCCTGGCGACGGCGCAGCCTGGCGCTCGCCCTGGTGATGATCGGCTTCGCCTGCCAGTGGCTGCCCTGGGCGCGCATCGATCGGGCCACCTTCCAGTACCACTACTACACGAGCCTGCCGTTCGTGATCATGGCCATGGCCTACTTCCTGGCCGAGCTCTGGCACGGTCCATCCGCGCGGACCTGGGTCGTCGCGCGCCTGGCTGCGGCGGCCGCCCTCGTGGCGGTCCCGCTCATGTGGCTCCTTCGTGTCCCGCTGTGCGCCATCTCGGGCGTGGCCCAGGTCAATCCCGGCTCCCAGGCGTGCGGCTACGTGAGCGAGGCCTTCGTGCTCACCGAACGGGTGGCCGTCTCCCTGGTCATCGTGCTGGTCGGCATCGTGGTCATGGCCTGGCAGGCGCACACGCTCGGCCTGCGCCGCCGGCGGGCGGAGCTCGAGGCGGCGCCCGAAGGTCGTCTGCCACCAGGCTCCATCTGGTTGTTGGTGACGGCAGTCACGACCGGGGTGGCGGTGGCCATCGTGCAGACTCGCTTCCCGGAGACACCCCTCGTCACGGCGCCTATCGGGGACCTTGGGCCGTACATCGGCGCCCTGCTCCTCGGCCTGCCTCTGGCCGTCGCTGCCTGGCTGGTGCTCGGGGCGCGCGATCCGCGCCGATTCGTCATCGGAGCGCTCGGTGCAATGGCCATCTGGTTCGTCGTCTTCCAGCCCGACATCGCGGCCCTGCCGGTCCCGACCGGCATCGCCCGGCTCTTCCAGACGCTCCCCCTCGCGACCTACAACTACGACTTCCAATTCGCGGTCAACGAGGCCGCTGCGACCACGACGAGCCTGTTGAGCATCGAGTCGCTCGCCCTGACCACGATGGTCGCGTTCCTGGTCGGGGCCACGATGTACGCCGTCCGGGCTTGGCGCACAGGAGGCACGGAGGCGCCGGCCGAGCCGGTCGCCGAGGCACCCGCAGAGCCGGGCACCGAGCTGGACGCGATCCCGCGCTGACCGCTCCGATGGTGCCATAGCGCACCACCTGGCCGGTACCACCGGGTCGGGACCGCATGGGACCGCTCGGCTATGGCGACGCCCTGCCTTGCCCCCGAGACTGGCGGTCCGAGCCGGAGATCCCGGTTTGTCGCCTCGCCACGGATCGATGATGTCGAAGCTCGCCCGCCTTCTCGGCCCGATCGCCCTGTCCGCCACCCTGCTGGCCACGCTCGTCCCCGTCGCCGGCGCGACCGACGACCTGACCGTCGAGCAGGCCGAGGCGAAGGTGGTCTCACTGCTCAACGCGCAGCGCACGAATGTCGGCCGCGTGGTCCTTAGGGTCGATCCGCGATTGTCGGCCATCGCCCGCGGTCGCTCCGAGGACATGGCGTCCAAGGGCTACTTCTCACACCAGCAGCCCGATGGTGACTGGGCCTGGGACCTGATGACGGCGGCCGGCATCCGGTGGTTCGGGGCGGGCGAGATCCTCGCCTGGAACACGTGGGGCACGCTGGCCGACTCGGCCACATCGGCCAGTCGTCAATGGCATGACTCGCCCGGCCACTACGCCATGCTGACGAGTGCGGACTACAACTACTTCGGTGTCGGCCTGGCCGTCGACGGCAGCGGCAAGAAGCTCTGGACGGTGGTCTTCATGAAGGGCCCCGACCGGACCGGCGCCAGGGCG
>JBEVDC010000111.1:0-8516 GCA_040514195.1 Candidatus Limnocylindrales bacterium
ATCCAGGTCCAGCAGGAGGGAATCAGCGGTGGAAACGTGCCGGTCGTCCGGCTCTACGATGCCGCGAACGTCCGGCTGCTGACGGTCTATCGGCAGAACCTAACCAATGGTCAGATCTGGGCGACGGACGGGACCAATCGCTATCAGTCGTCCGGCCTCCTGCCGCTCAATGCCTGGGGCCGGCTGAAGGTTCATTTCATCGCCGCCGGCAGCGGCGCCAGCACGGTCGAGCTCTGGCTCAACACCACCAAGATCCTGACGGCCACGAACGCGAATATCGCGTCGTCGGGGGTGCGCACCATCCAGATCGGGAACGATACGTCGAGGCAGACCTTCACCCTGGTCGCGGACGACGTCCTGGTGACGCAGGGACCGTGACAGTTCGGCGTTCGGCGGCATCCGCCAGACGCCGACGGAGGATCAAGGACTGACTTCGCTTGACCACGCCGCCCCGGCAGCCGAGACCGACCGGTCCCTGACGCGCAAGCCGAACGCCCTACCCGACGATCTGCTGTCCTCGCTCGGGCTGGCGGGCATCGCGGCGGCCGGCGCCATCGTCTGGTTCGGCTTCGTGAACCTCGTCGATCTCGGCCCTGTCAACGACTTCGGCCTGGTCTCGGTGCTGCCGCCCTTCATGTACATCGGACTGGCGCTGCTGGCCGTCGCCTTCGGCGCCATGCTGGCCAGGGAGCGGTTCCCCACCTGGCTCGCCGTCGGCCTGGTGATCCTGACGATCTTCATGCTCTACGGAGTCGCGCCAGCCATCGAGGGCGAACTGCGATTCGCACCTGCCTGGCGCCATCTCGGGCTGGTCGAGTTCATGAGCCGCGAGGGGCTCGTGAGGCCGAGCTTGGACGCCTACCACAACTGGCCGGGCCTCTTCGGACTGATCGCCTTCGTCTCGGCGGTGACCGGCGTGACGGACCTGGTCGGGTTCGCCACCTGGGCGCCGGTCTGGTTCAACCTGATGTTCCTCCCGGCGCTCATGCTCGTCGTGTCGGCCCTGACGGATGATCGGCACATCCTCTGGCTCTCGATCTGGCTCTTCTATCTGACCGACTGGATCGGACAGGACTACTTCGCACCACAGGCCGTCGGATTCTTCCTGTTCCTGGTCGTGCTGGCCATGCTCTTGCGCTGGCTCGGCCACAGGGAGCTTCGGGATCCATCGGGCGACGTCGAAGCGGGTCGGTTTCTGCTCGTCCGTCGCTTCCTGGCCCGCATCCTCGACGTGGGCCCGATGCCGGCCTCGGCACTCAGCCCCGTGCGTCGTGCCGCGCTGATGGGTCTCCTGCTCGCGGTCTTCGTGTTCATGGTCGCATCCCACCAGCTGTCGCCGTTCTTCGTCGTGGCCGCCGCCGCAGCCCTGTTCGTCCTGCGACGGGTGCCCTGGGCCACCCTGCCGGCGGTGATGGTGATGATCATCGCCACGTGGGTCACCTTCCTGGCGGTGGCTTTTCTCATCGGCCACTTCCAGAACGTGGCCGGCTATGTCGGTACCCTCGCTGAGTCGCTGGCCGCCAATCTGACCAGCCGTCTGCAAGGCAGCCCGGACCACGTGGCCATCATCTACGTGCGCATCGGCGCCACGATCGTCGTCTGGGCGCTGGCCGCCATCGGTCTCGGGCGTCGCCTCCTGCAGGGGCGCTGGGACGTGGTCGCTCTCGCCTTGGCAGCGGCGCCGTTCCCGCTCTTCCTGGTCCAGGCCTATGGCGGAGAGATGCTGCTGCGCATCTACTTCTTCGCACTGCCCTTCGTGGCCTTCTTCATCGCCTGCGCCGTGCTGCCCAAGGCGCGCCAAGCCGGCCCGACCTCCATGGCCACGCTCGCGATCGTCAGCGTGCTCGGGCTGGCCCTGATGGGCAGCCTCATGCTGACTCGCTATGGGAATGAGCGCCTCGAGCATTTCACCGCTGACGAGATCGCCGCTGTGAGCGAGCTCTATCGCATCGCTCCGGAGGGATCCCTGCTGGTCGGCCTCACGCCCAACCTGCCATGGAAGAACCAGCGCTACGAGCAATACCGGTACAAGCCCTCAGGGGACGACGTGACGTTCGGTGACGTGGAAGTCGTCCTCAACGAGATGCGGCTCCATGAAGGCAACGCCTACCTCATCCTGAGTCGCAGCCAGCAGGCCTACGTCGAGATGATCCTGGGTGCTGGACCCGGCGAGTGGGATGCCTTTGAGCGTGCCTTGATGGCGACCGGCGAGTTCAGCATCATCTTCGAGAACGACGACGCGATGATCGCCCGTTTCACCGGATGAAGACGACCGACCGATGACCGATCCGACCGCGACATCCAGCCAGAAGGGCCACCCGACGCTGCCGCGCATCGACGCCGAAGACGTGGCGCCCGGCGCCGTCGATGACGTTGTCACGCCAGATGGATCGCGAGCCGAACCTGGGCCGCGCCCGCGGCACGTGGTGCGGTTGCCGACCATCACCGTCGTGGTGCCCGTGCGGAATGCGGAGGACGTCCTCGAGGCGTGTCTCGAGTCGGTCGCTCGCCAGGGACCCGCTTCGATCATCGTCGTCGACGGGCTGTCGACGGATGGCACGCTCGAGCTCGCCGAGCGTTTCGCTGACCGGATCCTGAGCGACGAGGGTCAGGGACTGCCTGCCGCGCGGTCGATCGGGGCCCGGGCCGCCACGACGCCGCTGATCGCGCTCGTCGATGCCGACGTCATCCTGCCCGACGGCTCGCTGGCGGCGCTCCTGGCTGAGTTCGAACGGGACGGCTACACCGCCCTCCAGGCGGGCCTGCTCTCGGAGTCCGGGCCTGGCTACTGGGGCCAGGCCTTGGCCGAGCACCACCGGTCGGGACGCAGCCGGTACTGGTTCGGCCTGGTGGCGACCATCTTCGAGCGCGCTGCGCTCCTTGAACACGGCTTTGACGCCTCGTTCGAGTCCGGGGAGGACATCGAGCTCCGCTGGCGCCTGGCCCAGGCGGGCGAGATGGCGGGCGTCTCTCGAGACGTCGTCGTGCGCCACCGATTCGGGGACACCTTCCACTTCGCCATGGGCCAGTTCCAAGCGGACGGCCGGGGCCTCGCGCGCATGGTCCGCAAGCACGGCTGGCGGGGGGCTCGACTGCTGCTGCTGCCGGCAGCTGCGGGCGCACGGGGGATCGTGCTCTCCGTCTTCCGCGGCCAGCCGCGCTGGATCCCCTACTACTACACCTTCGCCTTCTTCAATACGACCGCCATGCTCCGTGAGCTCATGCGGCGGCCTCGGGAGTGACATCGTGGCGCTGATGGCACGGTTGTGGGGCAGAGCGGGCCTCGGATCGCCTGAGGATCGCGCGGCTCGCGACGTCCTCATCAGCTCCGTTTCGCTCGTCGTCGGCAAGGTCGCCGTGATGGGCTTCGGCTTCCTGGCCTGGGTCGTTGCCGCGCGGCTCTACCCGATCGAGTCGTTCGGCCTCGCCTCCGGCGCCGTGGCGGCGGTCACGCTGTGTGCACAGCTCGCGCTTCTGGGCGTTGGCTCGGCCATCATCACCCTGCTGCCCTTGCACAGCGAACGGTCCGATCGGTTGCTGGACGTCGCCATCACGGTGCTCGGCATCACCAGCCTGGTGTCCGCACTCGCGTTCCTCGTATTCGCCGGCGCCGTGCTCCAGGAGCTCCGCGTGGTGGCAGCCGAGCCAAGCTACGCCGTCCTGTTCCTGGCACTGGCGATGTGTGGGACCCTCGGCGTGCTCTTTGACCAGGCGTCGACGGCCCGACGCCAGGGCACCCTGGTGATGGCCCGTGGCGTCTCGGCCGGCATCGTCACGCTGGCCGCCATCGCCAGCATCGGCTTCATCGGCACCGGCACCACCTCGCAGGCGATCTTCGCGGCCTGGGTCGCCGGGGGACTGGTCACCGCTCTTGGCGGGCTATGGACCATGCGTCGGGTGGTGCCCCACTACCGATATCGTCCGGTCGTCGATCGCGCGTTGAGCAGCACCGTCATCGGTGTCGGCCTGCCGAATTACGCGTTGACGCTGGCCGAGCGCGCCCCAGGCTTCGTTCTCCCGGTGATCGTGGTCGAGCTGCTCTCGCCCGCCGACAATGCCGCCTGGTACGCGGCCTGGATGATGGCCTGGGTGGTCTTCATCATCCCCATCCAGATCGGCATGACCTCGTTCGCCGAGATCGCGCGAGCGCCCGATCGCACGGCCACCATCGTCCGCGATGGCGTCCGGACCTCGCTCGCGTTGGGCGCGATGGCGGCCATCGCACTGGCCGTCCTGGCGGATCCGATCCTCAGCCTCCTCGGTGAGGCTTACGCCGCGGCTGCCCAGACGCCCCTGCGCATCCTCCTCATCGGCTTCCTGCCACTGACCTTCATCCTGGCGTACTTCTCGCTCTGTCGCGCCCGACGGCGGCTTCGCGAAGCCATCGTCCTCGGGGCCGCCGCCGCCGCCGCATCCATCCTCGTCCCGGCGCTCGTGGCGACCTCGACAGGGCTCGTGGGCATGGCGGTCGCCTGGCTGGCGGTCCAGGCCGTGGTGGCCGTCGTCGCGTTTGCTCGACTGCGCCAACTGACCCGTCCGGAGGCCCGGGCCGCCGTCGTTGACACGTCAGGGCGCTGATTCGGTCGAGCCAAGGTCTGGTGCGAGCCCCTCGAAGGGTCGGTCGGCGAGGCGGACCCCGCGGTCGATGGCTGGCGATCCGGCCTGCAGCGTGAAGTCCTGGCCCGCGGGATCACGGAACCGCGGGTCTGCGACGATGCCGTGGCGCTGGAATCCGGTCCAGCGCTTGAGCTCGGCGAGCCTGCGGGTGTTGCCATGCCCAGCCACGAAGGCGAGCCAGCCGCCGTACCTGGCATCGCGCCCGGGCCGGACGAGGTTGTGGTCGATGACCACGGACTTCGGAAGCCGGCTGTCGATGCTGAAGGCGCGACCACCCACCGCGATGTTGTTGACGATGCGCAAGCCACCGACCGATGCGCCGTAGCGACCGTGACGATGACTCACGTCGAAGGCGAAGAGGTCGAGATCGACCAGCGTGTTGTGCGCAACGAGGGAGTCGGCCGCACAGCGCAGGATCATGCCGTGCTGTTCGCCCGGCCCACTGGCCCAGGCGACGTTGCCCATGATCGTCAGCCCGCGGCAGGCGTGGTCGGCGTCGGTGCCCGTCTCCAGGACGTCGAGGTTGCCATGGAATCGGTTGTCGAGGATGGCCACGTCGCTCGATCCGTAGATCTCGACGCCGACGCCGTCACTGCGGTCAGCCGTGTGGTTGTCGCCGATCTCGTTGTCGGCGACGGTCACGCCGCTCGTGAAGTAGAGGTTGACACCCGTGCCGCCACGCGAACGATCGAGGCCGCGGCCATTGGCGACGATCCGGTTGCCCTCGATCCGCGTGCGTTCACTCGGTCCGTGGATCTCGATGCCAGAGGCGTTGTCCGTGACCTCCGAGTCGGTCACCGTGACCGCGTCGGAGTCGACGAGCTCGATGCCGAAGCTGTTGCCATGGACGAGCAGATCGCCGAGCGAGATGTCGGATGACCGTTCGATGCCGAGGCCGGGTTCGTAGTCCGAGGTGACCCCGCTGACGTCGAACCCACGGACATGGACATCGCGCGTGGCACGGATCTTGACCGGGCCCTGGACACGAGGCCGGTCGCCCGACTCCCCGAGGATCGTCAGGCCTGGACGGTCGACGATGAAGGCTCCGTACTGCCCGGCGCCGACGCGGATCGTCGAGCCCGGCGCGGCCACGTCGACGGCCGCCTGGATGGTGGCCATGGGATGCTCTGCGCTGCCGTCCGCCGAATCGTCGCCGTCGCTGGCGACGTGAAGCGTCCTCGGGCTGGCCGTCGCAGCGCTCGCGGGTTCTGGGATCGGTGTGCACAGGCCGGAGCCGGTGTCGGTCGCGGTCTTGCCCTCGACCGGCAGGAACGTCCAGTCGTAGCCATCGGCCCGGAGCTGCATCGACAGGACGCCGTGGACGCGGGCGATGTACGCCTCGCTGGTGGGTGCGATGGTGCCCATAGCCCGGAGGCCGCTGCCGCCTGTGCCGACCACGAACTCGCGGATGCCCGTCTGGCTGGCGCGGCCACGACCGTCCCGCGGGGCGAAACGCTCGTAGTCGTGATCGTGGGCGCTGAGGACGACATCGGCGCCGGCCGCTGCCAGTGTCTGCCAGAGCCCATCGGTTCGTGGATCGTCGGCGTGGAGCTCGCCTGAGCTGAACCGGGCGTGATGCCAGTAGGCGAGGATGCAGGTCGCTGGATGCGTGGCCAGATCCTCCTGGAGCCACCGCTGCTGCGGCGAGTCGATCTCGCAGCCGCCGATCTCCTCGCAGTTGCTGTTCAGGGCGTACAGCCGCCATGCCCCCAGGTCGTAGGCGTACCAGCCCTCGTCAGGGTCGCCGGCCGTCTTGCCGAAGTAGGCGTAGTACGGCGCCGCTCCGGGCGTCTCGTAGTCGTGGTTGCCGGGCACCGGGCGCATCCGCTCCCGATGGACGCCCCAGCTCGAGCCAAAGCAATCGGCGAACTGCTTGGTGGTGCCCGACTCGTAGGCCAGATCACCCAGTGGCAGGATCGTCCCCTCATGTGCGGCCAGCAGCGCAGCCGTGCGCTCGTCGCCCTTGCCGCCGCACTCGCCGATATCGCCCGCGGCCAGGACGGTCACGGGCGCTGGCGTGCTCGACGGCGTGGCGCTCGACGACGCGGACCGCGGGGATGCATCCGGAGTGCCGCTCGGGCGAGTCGACGTCTCCGGCGCCGGCGTGCAGGCGGTCAGGAGCATCAGCAGGGCGACGGCCGTGCCGAGGATCGGCGTCATCGTGCTGTGGCGTAGCGAGCTTGGCGACACGTCGGGGCGATCACCTCGATGGCCGGATGAGCGAGGATGGGCCTGCCATGCTAACCGCGCAGGCTTCGCCGCGGGCCTGGCGACGTCTGAACACGCGCGAACCGCTAGATTGGGCGGCCAATGCACATCGATCTCTCCGGCCGCGGCGCGATCGCGCTGACGACGCCCGACCCGAACGCGGCACGGTATCTCTCGTCGGCGTTCACGCCATTCCGTGCCGATACCGGTCCGCCGTCGGCTCCCATGGTGACGCTCGTCGGGTCGCCGGCCGGTTCCGTCCGGCTGGATGAGCTCCAGCGCGCCGCTGACGACGACCTGGTGACGGGCACGGATGGACACCGCGCCTATGTCATCTGGGATGGTCGAGCCTGCTCGATCCCGGACGCAACGACGACGCGGCCGGCTGAGTTCGCCTACGAGCTCGGCTTCCCGCTGTGGCGCGTCTTCCGCACCGCCATACGGCCCGCCCTCCAGGTCGCCCTCGCCGCGGATGGTCGGGCTGTCGCCCTCCATGCAGCATCCGTCGTACGCGATGGCCGTGCCATCGCCGTCGCCGGATGGTCGGAGAGCGGCAAGACCGAGACGGCGCTCGCGCTCATGGAACGCGGCGCCAGCTTCTTGTCCGACAAGTGGACGCTGCTCGGCCCGGACCGCGAGATGTCCGCATTCCCGATCAGCATCGGCGTCCGTCGCTGGGTCCTGCCTTACCTTCCGACGCTGCGTCGCACGGTGACGAGGCGCTCTCAGGTCCAGTTCGCCGCGGCTGGCGCGGCCTCGGTCGTGCTCGATCCGGTGGGCCGGCGGCCGGCTCCGACCCGATCGAGGGGCATGATCGCGGATCTTGCCAGGCGCACCGGCGCCATCGGAGACCGAGCCGCCTTCGAGGTCGACGAGCTCAGGGCCGCATATGGCGACACGAGCGACCCGACCCGTCGGGTGCCGACGCGTGCGGTGTGCTTGCTCGTCAACGCGCCGGACGGCGCCAGGCCACACGTCGAACCGATGGATCCGGACCTGGCAGCGCTGCGCCTCGCCCGAACCGCAGGCTTCGAGCGGCGCTCGTACTTCGCCCTTCGCCAGCGAGCAGCGTACCTGCTCGCGGATCAGCGGACGACCATCACGGATGCCGCTGTCGAGGCCGACGCTGCGATCCTGCGATCGGTGTTGACGGGCGTCACCGTGCTGGGGGTCCGAGCCCCGTTCCCGACGGATCCGAACACGGTCGCCGAGGCGATCCTGCGCGCGCTCGACTGATGCGCGGCGCTCGGTTCGCATTCGCGCCCGGGCTCGACGTCGCCATCCTGGGACAGGACGCGGTGGTCGAAGCCTTCCGCCGAGAATACGCACCGCGCGAGGTCCCAGGCCGCGGAGAGGCGGCGCTGGAGATCGAATTCGCTCGTCTCTCGCGATCTTCACCGGCGGTCTCCTTTGGAGGCCGGCACAAAAGCATCGCGTGGCGGGTCGCGGTGTCGCCGGCCGACGCATCGCCGACCAGGATGGTGATCGACCTCCTGGGCGTCCCGATCTCGTTCGCGCGCTCGCTCGTCCAGGGCTACGTCGTCGAGCCGATGCTCTCCGTCATCGCGGCTGAGCACGACCGCGCGCTCGTGCCGGGCGCCGGCGTCGCCGATGAACGTGGCCTGACCCTCGTCCTCGGTCGGTCGGGCGCCGGCAAGTCGACCCTCATGGCACGTCTGGCTGCGACCGGT
>JBEVDC010000116.1:0-12213 GCA_040514195.1 Candidatus Limnocylindrales bacterium
CTCCCAGCAGCCGGGTGGTGGACGCGGCCGCCCCGACGCGCCCTGCCTCGACACCAAGGTCGGCCAAGGAGCGGGTCACGACCTCCTTGGAACGCGCCGCCATGATGCCCCGGAGCGACGGGTAGCGCGGCTCTCCAAGGACCTGGGTGCCCATCACGAGGGCGGGCGTGGACGCTTCAAGGACATCGTGGCCCGTCGCGCTCAGACGCTGGATGCGGACGCCGGCGCCATCGGCGATCGGCTCGATGCGGCCGGCGTACGAAAGGTATGGCAGGTCGAGGTGAGCGGCGATCGAGGCCGCCAGGATGCCGCCCTGCCCATCCGAGGTATCGGCGCCGGCGAAGACGAGGTCGAAGGTCAGCATCCGCAGGGCGGCCGCGAGCACTTCGGCGGTCGCCCGCGCGCAGGAACCCACGAGCGCATCGTCCATGACGTGGACGGCACGGGTGGCGCCCATGGCCAGGCCCTTGCGCAACGCCTCGGCCGCTCCGGCTGGCCCCATCGTCAGCAGCGTCACCTCGCCGGCGTGCTCCTCCGTCAGCTTGAGCGCGGCCTCGAGGACGTACTCGTCGTTGCCGTTGGCCTCGAGTCCCGAGGCCCGATCGACACGCTCGCCGTCGAGCAGGCGCTCGTTGCCGACGATGGGCACGGCCTTCACGAGGACGACGATGTGCACGCTGGCTCCCTCCCGGGGCCCTCAGCCGCCGTGTGCGAGGACGTCGCGCCCGATGACCAGGCGCTGGATCTGCTGCGTGCCCTCGTAGAGCTGGGTGATCTTGGCGTCCCGCATCATCCGCTCGACGGGGTACTCGCTGATGTAGCCGTAGCCACCGAAGACCTGGACGGCGTCGGTCGTCACGGCCATGGCCGTGTCGCCGGCGACGAGTTTACACATCGCCGCCCAGCGGCTGGCTGACGGTGATCCGGCATCGACCTCGAGGCACGCGGTATAGAGCAGCTGCCGCGCCGCCTCCGTGCGCGCAGCCATGTCGGCGAGCATGCCGGTGACCATCTGGTGCTCTCCGATCGGCCGCCCGAACTGCCGACGCTCCGCCGCGTAGCGCGCCGAGGCTTCCAGAGCGCCCTGGGCGATGCCGACCGCTTGCGCAGCGATCCCGGGACGGCTCCGATCCAGGGTGCGCATGGCGATCGAGAAGCCCTCGCCGACCTCACCGACCCGGTTCTCGTCCGGGACCGACACGCCATCGAAGATGAGCTCGGCTGTGGGCGAGCCTCGGATGCCCATCTTGTGCTCGAGCCGGGCGGTCGTGAAGCCCGCGGTCCCCTGCTCGACCACGAAACAGCTGAGGTGCTTGCGCCGGCGTGCGGCCTCGGGATCGGTGACGGCGAAGACGTTCACCACCTTGGCCACGTTGCCCTGGCTGATGAAGCGCTTGGCGCCGTCGATCCGCCAGCCTTCGCCGTCGCGACGGGCGGTCGTGCGCACGGCCCCGGCATCGGAGCCCGCCTCCGACTCGGTCAGCGCGAGGGCCGCCAGGGCCCGCCCCGCGGCCAGGTCGGGGAACCAGCGCGCATGCTGCTCGGCCGTGCCGGCCAGCAGGAGCGGCAGCGAACCGAGGGCCTGCAGCGCGATGATCAGCCCGCTCGTGGCGCAGGCCCGGCTGACTTGTTCGATCGCCAGGCAGACGGAGAGCAACTCGCCTCCGAGGCCGCCGTGCTCGACCGGGAAGGGCAGGGCCAGGATGTCATGCTCAGCGAGCAGCTCGACCACGTCCCACGGGAACTCGCCCGTCGCGTCGATGGCTGCAGCCCTGGGCGCGATGCGCTCGTCAGCCAGGACGCGGACGGCATCGCGGAGGTCGCGCTGCTCCACGCTCAGACTACGGGTCATGGGCGGCCCCGCGGATCACGCCGCCATCGTAGCCGGTCGACGGGCGGC
The DNA here is from genome assembly GCA_040514195.1 of Candidatus Limnocylindrales bacterium. Lineage (GTDB taxonomy): Bacteria > Chloroflexota > Limnocylindria > Limnocylindrales > CSP1-4 > CSP1-4. The sequence continues at coordinate 1,901 of JBEVDC010000116.1, forward strand.
GCCGCACCAGGTCGAGGCCGACCGATCGGCTACGCAGGACTGTCGAGCAGCATCCAGGCACCAGCAGGCGTACGCTTCGATGGCCGGCACTCAGCGCGCCGGCATGGCAAGGAGGCGGCATGGACCCGGAGCTGGGCATCCTCATCCTGACGGTCGCGGCGTTCGTCGGCATCCTGGCCACGGTCGTCCTGCTCGCCGCACGCGGACGCCAGGCGGAGGAAGCCGCCGAAACGCCGTTCGCGGCCTCGAGCGAAGGGATGTCCGCCTGCCCTTCGTGCGGGCGTGCCAACCTCGCGACCGACACGGACTGCCTGTACTGTGGCGCGCCGCTGCCCGAGGCGAGACCCGTTCCCTGAGGGCGCGCCCCGATGACAAGGCCCGCAGAGAGCAGCGGGTGGCGGGATCGTGCGACTCGCGCGTCCTGGCTCGCGCCGGATCAGATGACCGGGAGTTGGCGTTCCGGGGCAGCAGCGATACGGGCGGCGAGCACCTCGGCCACATCGCGTGCGGCGACCGCGCCCCCGGTCGCGTCATCGAGTCCGTCGCGCATCATGACCAGGCAGAAGGGGCAGGCCGTGGCGACCCCTTGTGCGCCGGTCGCGAGCGCCTGGCGCGTACGCTCGGCATTGATCCGCGTGCCCCGCGTCTCCTCCATCCACATCCGCCCTCCGCCCGCGCCGCAGCAGAAGCCCTGCTTGCCGCTCCGCTCCATCTCCAACAGCTCGACGCCTGGTATGGCGTCGAGGACCGCCCGCGGGTCGGCGGTCACGTCGTTGTAGCGGGCGAGGTAGCAGGAGTCGTGATAGGTCAGCGTCCCGGCTGACGCTCCATCCGCTGGGTCGGTCGCCGTGAGACGTCCCTCGGCGACGAGGCGGGCGAGGTAGGTGGAGTGGTGGACGACCTCGTATTCGCCACCGAACTGGCCGTACTCGTTGGCGACCGTATTGAAGCAGTGCGGACAGGCCGTGACGATCGTCGTCGGCCGATAGCGTTGGAGCGTCTCGACATTGCCCTGGGCAAGGATCTGATAGACGTATTCGTTGCCCATCCGGCGGGCGGGGTCACCGCTGCACGACTCCTCCTGACCGAGGACAGCGAAGTCCACACCGGCCGCGTCGAGGCAGGTGGCGAAGGCGCGAGCGACCTTCCGGTTGCGCTCGTCGAACGACGCCGCGCAGCCGACCCAGTACAGGCAGTCGAGGGCGGCCACGGCGTCGGCGCCACGCTCCTCGACCACCTGTGCGGCGGTCCGCACCGTGAATGGCAAGCCACGCGCCCAGTCGAGTCGCGAACTGGCGGGTTGGCCCCACGGGTTGCCATGGCGCTCCATGTTCGTGAAAGCGGCCGCGAGCTCGGCCGGGAAGCGGGAGTCCTCGAGCACCAGGTTGCGCCGCAGGCCGACGATCTTGTCCACGTGCTCGATGAGCACCGGGCAGGCTTCGACGCAGGCTCCGCAGGTGACACAGTCCCAGACCGCGTCGTATGGGATGGCCGTGTCGACGATCGGGCGCCCGAGGGCGTCCGCGCTCGGCGCGCCGGCCGGTTTGCCTGGGGCATCGGAGCCACGGATGAAGGGGATCGATGGCAGCAGGCTCACGCCATGCTCGGCTTCGACGGACATCTCGCGCAGGCCCATGATGAGTGTCTTGGGGTTGAGCGGCTTGCCGGTCGCCCAGGCCGGACAGGCGGCCTGGCAGCGGCCACATTCGGTGCAGGTGAAGCCGTCGAGGAGGTCCTTCCAGCCCAGATCCTCGATGGTCTTGACCCCGAATCGAGCCGTTTCGGTCTCGAGGTCCATGGGCGGCAGCTCGCCGCGCGGCGCTAGCTTCCGCAGCGCGCTGTTGAAGAAGGCGGTCGCGATGTGGAGATGCTTCGAGCGCGGCAGGTAGACCAGGAAGGAACAGATGATCACCAGGTTGGCCCACCAGAAGACCGCGAACGCGGCTAGCTGTGCCTCGGGGGCCAGGCCATCGAACAGGACACTGAGTGGTCCGGCCGCCACGTCCCAGAACGCGTCCGGATCGCCGTAGCGGGCCAACCTCGCGGCCTCGGCCAGGAGCTCGGTCGAGACCACGCCACCGATGAGCAACAGGATCGTCAACGCGTCGCGCGAGAGGGTCAGCCGAGCCGGCCGCGTGACCAGCCGTCGGGCCAGTGCCCAGCCGATGCCGAAGAGGACGCCGAGCGCGAGTAGGTTCGAGCCCAACAGCAGCAGGCGCCAGAGCCAGCCGTCGAAGGGCCAACTGATGACCGCCTGCGGCAACCCGAAGAGGACGCGATTGACGGTCCCGATGGTGAGGATGACGAAACCCCAGAAGATGGCCGCGTGCATGAGGCCTGGTCCTGGCTCGCGGAACATCCTGACCTGCACGATGGCGTAGCGGATGAGCGCGTCGAGGCGGCGCTCGGGCTGGTCCGTGACAGCCGAGCGCTGGGCGAGCGCGAAGACCCGCAAGTGGCGCGCCATCTCGAGCACGAAGACGACGGCCGCCACGATGAAGAGGAGCGGCGCCAGCGGATAGAACGGGACCTGTTCCAGCATCACGTTCATCGGACGCCCGCGATCCGGCTCACCGAGCGCCACGCGTGGCGTGTTGGGTCGAGTCGTCCGCGAGCGTCTCGAGCGCGTGCGGGATGACCGGCAGGACCGCCTCCAGCGACTCGAGCGCGCCTTTCGGGCTGCCCGGCAGGGCGATGACCAGCGTGCGGCCGATGACACCGGCCAGGGACCGGGAGAGGGCGGCATACGGCGTGGACCGGAGGCCTGTGGCACGCATCAGCTCGGCGAGGCCGGGCACGGCGTAGTCGAGGAGCGGCTCGATGGCCTGCGGTGTCACATCGCGCGAGGTGAGACCCGTGCCGCCTGTGGTCACGATCAGGCGGTGCCGAGCGACCCCTCGGCGGATCGCCGCTGCCACGAGCGTGGCGTCGTCAGGCACCACGCCCCGCTCCACCTCGAACCCTTCCCCCGCCAGGCGATCCGCGAGTCGCTGGCCACTCTCGTCGTCCCGCGTGCCGGCCGTCACGCCGTCGCTCACGGTCAGCACCATGGCGGTCGGGCGCTCCGGGGTCGTCATCGGGCGATGGCCTGCCGTGGTCGGCTGATGGCGGCCGGCCGCCATCGGGCGTTCGTGGCCGTCATCGCTGCTCAGGCGCCTCGGCGCGGCCCCCGCACGCCCTTGGGTCGCTCGGATCGCTTGCCATCGCTGTCGGCCCGATCCGGCGGCCGCCGCCAATCACCCGATCGCCCTCCCGACTTTTCGATCACCCGCAGGTGGCGGACCTCGGCACTCCGGTCGACGCCTTTGACCATATCGTAGACGGTGAGGGCAGCCACGGCGGCGGCCGTGAGCGCCTCCATCTCGACGCCGGTGGGAGCCACCGTGGCAGCCGTGGCGCGGATGACGAGCGCCCCTCGAGCCCGGTCGGGCTTGACCTCCACGACCAGGTCGGTGAGCGGGATCGGGTGGCAGAGCGGGATCAGCTCGGCGGTCCGCTTGGCGCCCATGACGCCCGCGATCTCGGCCACCGTCATCACGTCGCCCTTGGGGCCACCACCGTCGACGATGAGCGAGATCGTGGCCTGTTCCATGGCAACGTCGGCCTCGGCGACTGCCCGACGGGCCGTCGGTGGCTTGGCACTGACATCCACCATCCGAGGGCGCCCGGCGCGGTCGACGTGGGTCAGCCTCCGTTTGTCGGCGCGCTTCGGGGGCTCCATCGGCTCAGGCTCCTTCCAATCGCCAGACGTCCACCTCGGCGTCGGCCGGAAGGCCGTCCACGCCCTCTGGGATGATAGCGAGGCCATCGGCCGCGGCCAGGGCCGAGATCACGTGCGAGCCCTGACCGCCTGCGCTTGCCGCCAGCCACTGGCCTGGGCGTTCCGGGTCCGGCGTAAGGGTCACTCGCAGGAATGCGCGACGGTCACGCGCCTTGGTCATGGCAGATGCGAGGCGTGCTCGCACGGCATCGCGAGCCAACGGGTCGCGATCGCCCGACAGGCGCCGCAGCACCGGACGGACGAAGAGTTCGAAGGTCACGAAGCTCGAGACAGGATTGCCGGGCAGGCCGAAGAAGAGGACGCTGCCACCGTCCGGGCCAACGGCTCGCCCGAAGGCCAGCGGCTTGCCCGGCTGGATGGCGACCTGCCAGAGGTCCAGCTCGCCGAAGCGCTCGAAGGCGAGCTTGACGACGTCGTGAGCACCGACGCTGACGCCCCCACTGGCGACGATCACGTCCGCCCAGGCGATCGCCTCCGCCAGCCGACGCTCGACGTCAGCCAGCGTGTCCGGAACGATCCCGAGCCGACGCACGTCCGCCCCGACGAGCCGCGCCTGGGCCGCCAGGGCCGGCGCGTTGCTGTCATGGATCTGGCCCGGGCCGAGGGGCGCGCCGGCCTCGACCAGCTCGTCGCCGGTGGCCAATACTGCGACGCGCGGCCGACGGTGGACGCGCACGGCGCCATGGCCGGCGGCCACGATGACCGCGAGCGCCGCCGGCGACACGCGGACGCCGAGCTCCAGCAGGCGATCGCCCTGATCGAGGTCGCCGCCAGCGGTACGGATATTGGCTCCCTTGGCAGGAGCGGCACGGATCATGACCGAGTCAGGCAGGTCAGCCGGACCGGCGCGCGCGTCCGTATCCTCGACCGGGACGACGGCATCCGCGCCGTCCGGGATCATGGCCCCGGTCAGGATACGGACGGCGGTCCCGGATCGGACCTCGACGTCGGGAGCGTGGCCGGCGCGCGACTCCCCGACGATGCGCAGGGCCTTGGGCCAGCGGCGCGTGGCTCCGGCCACGTCCGCCGCCTGGAGCGCGAAGCCGTCCATGGCGCTGTTGTCCCACGGTGGCATGGTGACGTTGGCGATGATCGGCTCTGCCAGGACCCTGCCGACGGCGTCGTCCACGCCCACGGTCGTGGCTGGCAACGGCTGGAGGCGGTCGAGCATCCGATCCAGCGCGGCCTCGAGCGACAGGAGCGCGCTCACGCCGGCGCCGATGCCTCGAGATCGCGAGCGCGGCGCCGAGCGAGCCACCAGACCAGGCTGCCCGCGATGACGACGATGACGCCCAGGACCGTCGTGACCTCCTGCCAGAACGGTATCGGGTAGAGCTGCACCATCCGCTGCGTGTCGAAGTCGAAAGCCCAGTTGCCGCCCGCGAAGAAGACCTGATGGAAGAGCGTGAAAGCGGCGTCGAATGCCACCAGGAACACGATCCCGATGATGACGAAAGCAACCACCAGGACGCCCGACCCGGCCGCGATCGCCCGCCAATAGCGGGGCCGGTGCCGGCTGCGGACGAACCCGAGACCGAGCACGGCGGCGGAAATCGCGCCCAGCGCCAGCAAGCCGTAGAGGACCGCACGCGCATCGCGCAGGTGACTGGCCTCTGCGGCGTCGTAGAAATCGGGGCCGCCTTCGCGCAGGGGGAACGCGAACGTGCCCGGGCCGAAGAGCAGCTCGCCGACCGTGGCATCCGAGAGCGCATGAGCCTCGATCGCCGTGACGCCCAGGAAGCCGGGCGAACCCGCCCGATCCAGGGCGCCGTGGATGTACAGGGGCGTGACCAGGACGAGGACCGCCAGGGCGATGAGGACGATCATCGTGCCAAGTGCCACGAACACGGCGAGCACCCCGCCGACGGCGTGCGCTCCGGCGGTCGGCTCAGCCTTCGAGACGCTCGCGGACCCCGGTGCGAGGGTCAGCGGCTCGGGTACGTCGGCGGTCGTCTGGCGCATGCCATCATCGTCCCACGACCGACGGTCGGACGCGGTCGGGACGATCCCGGATGCGGGGCGCTCGGGTCAGGTCTCGGCGAGCGTCTGTGCCTGGTCCCACCAGCCCTCGATGATGAGCGGCGCCGGCGGCTCGGTCTCCAGGACCCTGGCCGCCTGCTCGATGCGGGCCGAAAAGGCCTCGAGGTCAAGTGCCAGGAGGTCGCTCAGGCCGACGATGCCAGCCTGTGCGAAGAGCACCTGCTCGTCGCGACCGAAGTTGGCCAGGTTCAGGATCAGGGCCTCGTCACGCCAGGCGTTGACGTCGTTGGTGGTCACGCCGACCTGGTCGGCGAGGTTGATCCGACGCGTCGGTGTTTCCGAGACCTCCAGCAGCAGACCCGTCGTGAAGATGCCTTGCTTGCCGAGCTTCTCGATCTCGTGTTCGTCGGGTCGCTGGAGCTGATCGATGGGCGGCACGGCTACTCGACCGGGTCGCCGAAGATCTGCGAGTGCCAGCCCTTCTCGGCCACGCCGGTCAACTCGATCATCACGTGCTTGATCTGCGTGTACTCGTCGAACGAGTAGTCCGACATATCCTTGCCGAAGCCCGACTGCTTCATGCCGCCATGCGGTGTGTCGGACGTGATCGGCAGGTGGTCGTTGACCCATACGGTCCCGAAGTTGAGCGTCTTGGCGGCGCGCATCGACTTGAAGACGTCACTCGTCCAGACCGAGCTGGCGAGGCCGTACTTCGTGTCGTTGGCCTTGGTCAGGACCTCTTCCTCGGTGTCGAAGGGCAGGACGGTGAGGACGGGCCCGAAGATCTCCATCTGGACGCACTCGGCCTGCTGGTCGACGTCCGCGATGACCGTCGGCTCGAAGAAGGCGCCCTTCTCGAAGCCCGGCACCGAGGCGCGGTGGCCACCGGCGACGATCCGAGCGCCGGACTGGCGAGCGCGCTCGACGAAGCCCTCGACCCGGCTCACCTGGGCTTGGCTGATGAGCGAGCCCATGTCGGTCTTCGGATCTTCGGGGTCACCCACCCGAACCGACTCGGTGTAGCCCTTGAGCAGTCCGAGGAAGTCCTCGTAGACCGGCCGCTCGACGTAGATACGGGTGGCGGCGGTGCAGTCCTGCCCCGCATTGATGAAGCCGCCGGCGACGGCGCCGCGGGCCGCCGCGTCGAGGTCCGCGTCCGCGTAGACGATGAACGGCGCCTTGCCGCCAAGCTCGAGATGGACGCGCTTGAGGTTGCGCGAGGCCAGCTCCTGGATCTTGCGCCCCGTGTCCGAGTCACCGGTCAGCGAGACGATGTCGATGTCCATGTGGCCGGCGATGGCCGCGCCGACCTCGTCGCCAGGCCCGGTCACGACGTTGAAGACGCCCGCCGGCAAGCCGGCCTCGAGCGCCCACCCGGCGAGCTTGATCGTCGTCAGCGGCGTCGAGCTGGCCGGCTTGAGGACGACCGTGTTCCCGGCTGCCAGGGCCGGCCCGATCTTCCAGATGGCCATCATGAAGGGGTAATTCCATGGCGCGACCTGACCGGCCACGCCGATCGGCTCGCGGCGGATCATCGAGGTGTGATCGGTGCTGTACTCGCCCGCCGACTTGCCGTCGAGATGCCGGGCCGCGGTGGCCATCTGGCGCAGGTTGTCGGGTGCGAAGGGCAGATCGTTCTGGCTCCGGAACTTGACGGCGGTCCCGGTCTGGGCGACCTCGAGCTCGACGAGCTCGTCCATGTGGGACTCGATGACGTCGGCCAGCTTGTTCAGGATGGCGACCCGCTCTGGCAGCCACAGGCCGCGGAAACGGCCGTCCTCGAAGGCCTCCCGGGCCGCCTTGACGGCTCGGTCGACATCGGCGGCGGTGCCCTTCGGCACGCGGCCGACGATCTCGCCTGTGGCCGGGCTGCGAACGTCCATCCACTCTCCGCTCGACGACTCGACCCACTCCCCGCCGATGAGCATCTTCAACTCAGTGACGGTCGCAACGGCCATGGCAGTGACTCCTCCTGGTGTGCGTCGCGGGCGAGATCCGCGGAGCCGCGACCGGCGCTGGGACGGCTGTCCGACGTGTTGGCGCGAGTGTAGCGCAGGGCCTCTCCGGACCGGGCCCAGCCGGGCGCTCAGCCCGCGAGCGATGCCTCGACCGAGAGCTCGACGTTGCCGAGCAGCGCCTTGGAGATCGGGCAGCCCGTTCTTGTCTCCTCGGCCGCTTGCGCGAACGACGCCGCGGTCGCGCCTGGCACCCGACCGCGGACGGTCAGCGCCGACGTCCGCACCCCCCAGCCGTCGTCGCCCTTGTCGAACGTCACCGCGGCCGAGACCGCGAGCGACTCGGGCGGCGTACCGGCTCGAGCGAGGCCAGCCGAGAGCGCCATGGCGAAACAGCTCGCGTGAGCCGCGGCAAGCAGCTCCTCGGGACTGGTCTTGCCGCCCGGCGCTTCCGTACGCGCCGCCCAGCTCACGGGCAGCGGGCCGAAGGCCGCGCTGCCGACCCTTGTGATCGTGCCGCTGCCACTCGCCAGGTCGCCGTCCCAGGCGACCTCAGCCGTCCGTGTCGCTGCCATCGTTCCACCTCCATCGGGTCGCAGGCTGCCACCACTCGGTCGGTGCCCATCGTCCCACAGACCGGTGCGCGCGCGGTCACGGCAGGTCGGCCGACCGGCTACTCGGCCGCCAGGCGACGCCCATGCTCGGACAGGAGTGCCCAGGCACGATCGACGTGATGTGCCTCCGTCCGGATGCCGCCGAGAGCTAGCCGAAGGGTGAATCGGCCGTCCAGCCGCGTGTGCGAGATGAAGATCTCGCCGGTCCCATTGACCGCTTCCATGAGACGCTCGTTGAGTCGGGCAAGCGCGGCCTCCACCTCGGGGTCGCCATCTTTGCCCGCGAGCGCCCGTGGCCGCCAGCGAAAACAGACGGTGGCGAATGGGCTGGGCGCCATGACCTCGGCGTCGGCGTCCGCCTCGACCTGCGCCCGGAAGCGCTGAGCCAGCTCGATGTGTGCCAGCAGGCGCCGGCGGATGCCCTCGAGGCCGAAATAGCGGAGTACGAACCAGACCTTCAGAGCGCGGAAGCGCCGACCGAGCTGGGGTGTGTACTCGTTGAAGTCGCGGACCGGCCGTGCCTGGTCGAGCGTGCGCAGGTACTCCGGCACCAGGCTGAAGGACTCACGAAGGACGTCCAACGCCTGCGTCAGCAGGAGCGAGCAGTCGAGCGGCGTGAACAGCCACTTGTGCGGGTTGATGACGATCGAATCTGCTCGCTCCCAGCCCGCGAAGGGCCCGCGTCGCTCCGGCAAGAGGGCCACGACCCCGGCATAGGCGGCGTCGACGTGCAGCCAGAGGCCCTCACCGGCCGCGATGCGAGCGATCGAGGCCACCGGGTCGATGGCGGTCGAGCCGGTGGTGCCGATCGTCGCGACGACGGCGCATGGCAGCCATCCGGCGGCGCGGTCCTCGACGATCGCGGCTCCGAGTGCCTGGGGATCCATGGCCAGCGAGCCGTCGACTGCGATCCGTCGCAGGCCATCACGGCCGATGCCCAGCGTCATGCACGCCTTTTCGATGGAGCTGTGCGCCTCTGCCGAGGCGTAGACACGGAGGCGCGGTCGATCGCCGAGGCCAGCCGCGGCCGCATCGTGCGTGGCCCGCTGGCGAGCCGCAGCCAGCGCCATCAGGGTGCTCGTAGAGGCGGTGTCGGTGAACAGCCCATCGAAGGCGGCCGGCAGTCCGAGGGCCTTGCGCAGCCAGCCGACCGCGACCTCCTCGAGCTCGGTCGCGACCGGGCTCGTGCGCCAGAGCATGGCATTGGCAACGAGCGTAGACATGAGCATCTCGCCAAGGATGCCGGGGCCAGAGGCCGGGCTCGGGAAATAGGCCATGAAGCCCGGGTGCTGCCAGTGCGTCACGTTGGGCTCGACCAGCCGCCGATAGTCGTCGAGGATCGTGCCCAGCGGCTCGGGCCCATCGGGCGCCGAGGCCGGGAAGCGCGGACGCAGATCGCCGGGCACCACCCTGGGCAGGACCGGGTATGCCTCGACCCCTGACACGTAGTCGGCCATGAGGTCAACGACGGCATGGCCGGCGGCGCGGAAGGTGGCCGGATCCATGTCGCCCAAGCCGGCCAGCTGCGCCAGGTCGAGCGAGGCGAAGACGTCGCCCAATCGCGCGCTATCGTCAGTGCCGGCCATGGACCGAAGTCTACCGACGGACACGCACGCCCCGTCCCTTCGCCTCGACCGCGCCCTGGCCGCGGACCTCGGGGCGGCGCTGCGTCGACCCACGATCCTCGTCTTCCTCGCACTCGAGGTCGCGGCCGGAGCCGTCGTCCTCGCCCGGCGCGGCGCGGCGGGCGCCGAGAGCGTCGCCCTCATTTGGCTGGGGCTGGGCGTCGTCGCCTTCCTGGCGTGGTGGTCGGGGCGCCATCCTCGGGCCGTCGAGCGACCGGACCGGGTCGGGCGTGCCGTGGGCCGGCTGTCGTCCGCCATCGTCGGCGTGGCCGGCATCGGTCTTGTCACTTGGCGGCTGTCGCCGAGCCTCGGCGTGGCCCTGATCCTGGGGGCTACCATCGGCTGGCTGGCCTTCGCC
>JBEVDC010000139.1:0-2672 GCA_040514195.1 Candidatus Limnocylindrales bacterium
GCACGGAAGTCGTCCTGGATGCCCTCGATTGACCACGTGCCCGCGGGCCGGCTCGCGCGATCGGTCTGGGCGTCGTCCACGGGCGGATGCTACACGGCCCGCGGCGGGTCGGCCGAGCGTCGAGCGCGGATCATGGCCAGATGGTCAGCCCGTGACTGAGTGGCAGGATCGCCGGCCGTCAGTCTCCAATGCCTGTTCGCCGTTTGCTGCCAGATATCAGGCCCCGTCGTCAAAGGCAGAACCACCTGGCCGAGAAGCCCCGGTTCGGCTCGACTCGGCGGCCATGAGCACACCCGCTGATCACTGGCCATCAACGAGCCGTTCGATTCCGCCATTGATTACCCGGGCTGATCTCTGGCCCGTAGCCGGCGGCCAGACGACCGACGAGAGCGTCCACGCCGCCGCCTCAGCCGTCGGGCGCGTCCAGCTCCCGTGCATACGACGGGAACCGGAAGCGCTGGTCGCGGGTGAGGAGACCGCCGTGGCCGAGCCGGGCAACCGTCTTCTCCGTCGGTGGCTCGCCCGACAGCAGGCGGGGCAGGAGCAGGTCGGCGGCCGTGGCCTTCGAATAGGCCCCGCAGGTCGGGAGGCCGAGGATCGGCACGGTGCCGACGCGCGCCAGCCACAGCATCGAACCCGGGTGTGCCGGCACGCCGCGGCGCACCAGCCGCCCGCCCAACCGCTCGATGGCGACGAAGAACGCGTCGGCGGGATCCGTGCTGGCCGCGCCCGCTGTGAGCACCAGGTCGACAAGATCGCGGCCTGCCACGTACGGGTGGAGGGCACGTTCGACAAGGTCGGGATCGTCCTCGACATAGCGGATCGAAGCGATCTTCGAACCGAGGCCCTCGATCTTGGCGGTGACGCTCGCCTCGAAGCGCTCGCGTGCAACGCCATGGACCGATTGCTTGACCACGACCCCGACGGTCGAGCGGACGAACGCGGCAACCCACACCACCGGAGTGCTGCCGAACCCGGCGATACGCGCCCCCTGCTCGACCGTGACCCCGGGCACGACATGCGGCGCGACCTTGACGCTGGCGACGAGATCGCCCTTCTCCACGACCTGGCCGTCGAAGCCGGTGAAGACCTCGAGCGGGTCGATGCGGTTGATCCGCTCGAGGTTCGCGACGTCGACGTTGAGGACGCCCGCCTGCGCGGCGTGCAGGTCGATCCGGCTCTGCACGGGGCCGCGGCGAGTCAGGCCGCGCCCAGCGACGGCGTCGGCGAGGCGGGTCGCAGCTTCGTCCTCGTGCATCTCGCCGGCTTCAAGGACGAGCAGGGTGATCGGCTCGCCAAAGTCCGCGTTAGCCAATTGGACGAGGTCGTCCTCGGACAGGCGCCGGCCCTTCGACCAGCGCTCGCCACCGACCTTCAGGTCGCGGGCGAGGACCGCGCCGACAAGTCGGGCGGGCGCGCGTCGGCCGGGCGTGACCCGTTCGAGGCGCACCCGTTCCCGATCGTCGTATCAGGCGCTGCGGCCGAGGGCGGCCTCGATCGCGCGACGGGTGTGAACCACGGCCATCGCTGAACGATAGGCCGCATTGGCATGGATGTCCGAATTGACCGCCACGCCATCGGTGGCATGTGCAGCGGCCGCGGCAATCGCCGAGGCAGAGCCGTCCGAGCCGACGAGCGCCGACTCCACCGCCTTCGCCCGGTACGGATGCTCCCCGACCCCGGTCAGCGCGACCCGGGCGTGGCTGATCGAGCCGCCGCTCCGCGCGATGATCGCGGCCACGCCGACGATGGCGTACCCGGAGGCGGGTACGGGGAGCTTCTCGTACGCGCCGCCGACACCGTCGGGCAGCCGCGGGCGCCGAACGGCGACGAGGATCTCGTCGGGCGCGACGGTGGTCGTGAACGGTCCCGTGAAGAAGCCGTCGAGCCGGACGATCCGCTCTCCGCGGGACGACCGGAGCACCGCCGAGTAGTCGAGGACGAGGAGGATCGCCGGCGCGTCGGAGGCCGGGTCGGCATGCGCCACCGAGCCTCCGATGGTGCCCCGATTGCGGACTTGAACGTCACCGATGTTCGCGACGGCGTCACGAGCCCATTCGAGCTGTGTTTCCGCCATGATCTGGGCGTAGGTCGTCATCGCCCCGATCTCGGCTCCGCCGTCCTCGGTGTAGCGGGTACCGACCAGGCCGGGGATGCGCCCGATGTCCACGAGGGTGGTCGGCCGCGCGAGGCGCAGCTTCATGAGCGACAACAGGCTCTGGCCGCCGGCGATGACCTTGGCGCCGGGCTGGCCGGCGGCCTGCGCCGCCTCCTCGACCGAACCTGGTCGGACGTAGTCGAATGCGGCGGGGATCATGCCGGGCCTCCCTTCGCGGCCTGCATCGCGGACCAGACCGACTGCGGCGTATACGGCATGTCGAGGTGGTTGATGCCGAGCGGTCGCAGCGCGTCGTTGACCGCGTTGGCCACGGCGGCGGTGCTGGCGATCGTGCCCGCCTCGCCGACGCCCTTGACGCCGAGCGGGTTGACCGGCGAGGGCGTGACCGTCTCGTCGAGCTCGATGTTCGGGAACCACGCTGCCCGTGGCAGCGCGTAGTCGAGCATCGAGCCGGTGAGCAGCTGGCCGTCGTCGCTGTAGATGGCCTGTTCCCAGAGGGCCTGGCCGACGCCCTGCGCGATGCCGCCGTGCAGCTGTCCGTCGACGATCATCG
>JBEVDC010000154.1:0-4477 GCA_040514195.1 Candidatus Limnocylindrales bacterium
CAGCTCTTGATGGGCGTGAACGTGGTCGCCAGGATGAGCGTCGTGAGGACGAGCGCCGCGTCCGAGTCCTCGCCGGTCAGCTCCACGAAGAGCCAGTTGAAGAGCCGGATGCCGGCCGTATAGATGCCCGCCAAGATGGCCGTCAGGGCGCCGTAGACGAGCGTCCGGCTGATGATCGACTCGATCTCGTAGAGGTGGTAGCGCAGGATGGCCACCGAGGCCGCGATGGGCACGACGATGGCACCGAAGCAGGCGACGAGCCAGATGCCGGTACTGCCTCCGGAGCCGGGCTCATACGCGCTGCCGGCTAGGATCCAGAAGGCCAGGCTGCAGACCACCAGGACGCAGCCCGCGTACACGAGCCACTTGAGTTGTAGCTTGCCGATGTCGTCGGCCGCCCGGTAGCGAACGGTCAACGACCAGATCGCCGGCATGATCAGGAGCAAGAGGACGATGACGAGGATCGGGCCGGCCACCGAGAGCAGCTCGCCCGCGACTCCGGGTAGGGTCAGGGGCGTGGGCATCACATGGACCGGTAACGGACCCTCGGCGAACACGAGCGAGAGCGAGGCGAACACCGACACCACGAAGGCCGCGATGACGAGACGGCCCCAGCCTCGCGAGAGCGGCCGCCCGTCCGGGAAGAGGGCGACCAGGGCGATGAGCAAGAACGACCAGAAGGGAAGCAGCGCGACGACGAGCAGGCCTGCTGCCTCCGCGCCCGGCAGCCGCGGGGGGATGGTCTCAGTGACGTAGGTAAGGTACCCCCACGCCAGGTTCGAGAAGGCCACCACGACCGCGAAGGCCCCGAAGATCCAGCCGATGATGTTCTCGCCGACGCGCTGGACGAGCACGGCGAAGACGAACCCGTAGGCGGCGATGACCAGGGCGCTGCCCAGGAAGACGACGGGATGCTGTGGCGCGAAGGGCTGGGCGCCCGGCCGCGATGCGAAGCCGAGCGCGGTGGCCGCGCCCGCCAGGATCGTCAGCATCACAACGACGAGCCACACGATCTGCCGTCGATACTCGACGAACCATGGCGGCGCCAAGCCAGGACGCGCAGATGCGCCGCTCATGCTATCGATGGTAGCGCGCCCCTGCGGAGGAGCAGCGGTAACCCCGGGCCGATCAGCGTGTGCCCGCCCAGGAGGATCGGCAGGCGGGAGCCGACGGCGCTCGCGGTCAGCGCCCGCAGCCACGGATCGGCGATGTCGGTCGGCCGGTGCAGGTCCGAGGCATAGCGGTCCTCCGGTCTGGGCCAACCGTCCTGATCGCGGCCGAACCGGTCGGCGAGGAGCACGCGCGAGTCCAGGACGGCGCCGTCGGCCAGCTCCGCGACGATCGCGGCTAGCGCCTCCGGCCCGCGGACGTCGATCAGCCGGCCGAGGGTCGCGCGAGCTGGACGTTGGGCGGCCGGCGCCGTTCGCAGACCGCGTTCCTCGGATAGGAAGCGGATCCGACAGGCGGTCCGGCGTTCCAGCCAGGCCAGGCTGCGCGACGGCGCTCGACCGAAGACGAGCAGCTCCGCGCCAGGGTCGGCGGCCAGGGCACGCAGCTCACCCAAACGTGGCACGACCAGGCCAGAGGCGGCCACGAGTTCGCGCAGCGGTCGCGGGACGCCAGGCACGTTCGCCAGCAGGGCGAGGTCGAGCGGCGTGTCCAGGTCGAGAGCGAGGCGTCCACGGTCGGGCAGCTCCCCGACGCTGACGCCGCGCTCGGCGAGCCGGCGTGGCAATGCGTTGTCGTCAGGCTCCTCGCCGAGCCCGCGCAGCAGGCTGGCGTCGCTGATCGCGATGATGTCGGAGGAGTAGCGGTTGTTCGTCATCGCGACCCGACCACCCCCATGGGCGACGTCGAACAGGCGCCGCGCGTCGGATCGCCGCAGGAGCGGGACGGCACCGGCGCCAAGCAGCACGAGGCCGCCGCGGATGGACGCTGCGACCTCATCCAGCCGCGCGCCGAACGTCGATGCCCTCGGCCCCTGCTCGATCCACACGGTCCCTCCGCCCGCATCCGTGAAGAGCACTGCCTGGTGCTCTGCAAGGCTCCGCCGTGCCTCGTGGAGCATGGACGTGAGCGGCCCGTCGCTCTCGGGCGGTGGGTGCAGGATGATGACCGTCACATTGCCCATCGTCGGGCGAGTCTACGGGAGGGTCGCGGGTGGCTCGTGGTCGGCGGGTCCGGGCGTACGTCGGGCTGGGAGCCAACGTGGGCGATGCGCGGTCCACGCTCGAGCGCGCCGCCCGGGCGCTCGGCACGCTGCCCGACGTCGGCGTCCGAGGTGTCTCTCGCCTCTACAGCACCCGCCCCGTCGGCGTCGAGGGCCAGCCCGACTTCCTCAACGCCGTCGTCGCGCTCGACGTCCCAGCCGGCCCCGACCCGGAAACCGCCGCCCTGGCCTTGCTGCTCGCGCTCAAGGCGCTCGAACGCGCCTTCGGCCGCCAGGAACGCCGGCGCTGGGGTCCGCGGGAGCTCGACCTCGACCTGCTCGTCTTCGGGCGGCACCGGATCCACGTCAAGCGACCGCGGGACGCGCGGAGCAACGACCCGGCGCGGGCAGGCGTCCAGTGGCTCGACGTGCCGCACGCATCCGCCGCGGAGCGCCTCTTCGTGCTCGCCCCGTGGGCCGACCTGGCACCGGGTCTCGTGCCCCCGGGTTGGGGTGCGAGGGTGGCGACGCTACGCCGTGCCCGGGAGGCGATCGAGGGCACCCACGCAGTGCGTCCCATCGCGCACTGGGTCGAGGATCGACAGTCCTGGAGGTGAGCGCCGCGATAGGCGGCCCGGATCGCCGGGCTAGAGCCGCACCGCAGGCGGCTTGTCGCGGTCGAACATATGGACCGTATCGACGAACCGCACCTGCTTCGTCTGGTAGCCCATGACCAGCGAATGGGTCCGAGCGCCGCCGCCGAAGAAGCGCACGCCCTGGAGCAGGTCGCCCTCGGTCACGCCGGTGGCACTGAAGACCAGGTTCTCCCCTGGCGCGAGGTCCTCAGTGCGGTAGACGCGATCGGGATCCGGGTGGCCCATCCGCTTGGCGCGCTCGCGCTCCTCGTCGTTTCGGAATCGAAAACGAGCCTGGATCTCGCCGCCCAGGCAGCGTAGCGCGGCGGCCGTGATGACGCCCTCGGGCGCGCCGCCGATGCCCATCACCCCGTGGACGCCCGTACCCGAGACGGCACAGCTGATGGCGGCGGAGAGGTCGCCGTCGGAGATGAGCTTGATGCGCGCTCCGGTGGCACGGACGGCGGCGATGAGGTCCTCGTGTCGTGGCCGGTCGAGGATGACGATGGTGATGTCGGTCACCTTGCGTCGGAGCGACTCGGCGATGCGAAGGACGTTCTCTGCCGCGGGTCGCTCGAGATCGACATGGCCGGCCGAGACGGGCCCGACGCAGAGCTTCTCGAAGTAGGTGTCGGGCGCGTGGAGCAGGCCGCCCCGCTCGGATGCGGCGAGGACCGTGATGGCATTGGCCTGGCCCATGGCCACAAGGTTCGTGCCCTCGAGCGGATCGACCGCGATGTCGACCTCCGGCTGGCCGGCCAGTCGCTGACCGACGTGCTCGCCGATGAAGAGCATCGGCGCCTTGTCGCGCTCGCCCTCGCCGATGACGATGGTGCCGTCCATCTCGACGTCGTCCATCGTCCGCCGCATCGACTCGGTCGCCGCGCGATCGGCTTCGTCGCGCTCGCCGCGGCCCATGACGCGCGCCGACTCGATGGCCGCGTCCTCGGTGATGCGCACCATCTCGAGTGCCAGGCGGGACTCCATCATGGGCGATGTCCTCCGGCGATCGGCTAGCGGCGGTAGTGGCGGCGGCCGGTGAAGACCATGGCCATATGGTGCCGGTCGGCGACCTCGATAGCCATCTCGTCGCGTCGCGAGCCGCCCGGCTGGATGATGGCCGTGACGCCGCGCTCGGCAGCCAGCTGGATGGCGTCGGCGAAGGGGAAGTAGGCATCCGACGCGAGCACGCTCAGCTTGGCGCGCTCGGCCGCCCGATGGAGGGCGATCTCGGTCGCCACGAGCCGGCTGGCCTGACCGGCGCCGACACCGACCAGGGCGGCGTTGCGGGCAAGCACGACCGCGTTGCTTGTCACGTGCCGGACGGCGCGCCAGGCGAACATCAGGTCGGTCAGCTCCTCGAGCGTCGGCCGGCGTACCGTCACGACGCGCAGCTCGGCACGGGTCACGCCGCCTCGATCGCGCGTCTCGACGAGGAAGCCACCGCCGATGCGCTCGACGTCGAGCTCGGCGATGCCGTAGTCGGAGAGGCCATCGGTCGGGCTGGCCGGGATGGTCAGCACGGCCAGCTCCGGCTTCTGGGCCAGGATGCGCAGGGCGGCGTCATCGCAGCCCGGCGCCACGACCGTCTCGTAGGCGTTGGCCACGAGCGCTGCCGCGGTCGCCTCGTCGAGCTCGCGGTTGACGCCGACGGTGGCCCCGAACGCATTCACGGGATCGCTCTCGAAGGCGC
>JBEVDC010000160.1:0-18828 GCA_040514195.1 Candidatus Limnocylindrales bacterium
TATCGGGCAACGTGAGTGGCCGCGCGGACGCCGCGGCACCCCGGTGGGTCGCTGCTATGCTCCGAGAGACTTGACAGGCCGCGACCGACCTCTCCCTCAGATGCGCATCCTCGTCACCGGCGGTGCCGGGTACATCGGCTCCCAGACGGTCCGATCGCTGCGTCGCCGGGGCCATCTGCCGATCGTCCTCGACACGCTGGAGCACGGCCATCGCGCCGCCGTCGAGGATGCCGAGCTGGTGGTCGGATCGGTGGCCGACCGAGAACTGGTTCATGCCATCCTGGTCGACGGCTCCGTCGACGCCGTCATCCATTTCGCGGCCAGGAAGGCGGCCGGCGAGTCCGTCGACGACCCGTCCGGCTACTTCGAAACGAATGTCGGCCACAGCCTGGCGCTCCTGACAGAGATCGAGCGAGCCGGCATCGGCGTGTTCGTCTACTCGTCCAGCTGCGCGATCTACGGCGACCCGGTGCGAGTGCCTGTCGACGAGGCAACCCCACCAAGGCCGACCTCCCCGTACGGAGAGAGCAAGCTGCTGGTCGAACGCGCCCTGCCCTGGTATGAGCGACGCGGCATCCGGCACGCTTCCCTCCGCTATTTCAACGCGGCGGGTGCAGAGCTCGACGGGTCACACGGCGAGGTGGCGGCCGGTGCCAGCAACCTTGTACCCCTCGTCGTTGGGGCCGTCCTCGGGCAGTCACCACCCCTGACGATCTTCGGCACGGATTACCCAACGCCCGACGGGACTGCGATCCGTGACTACGTGCATGTCGTCGACCTCGCGGCAGCGCACGTGCGCGCCCTTGAGTGGCTGGTCAGCGGCCGCCCGTCGTTGACCGTCAATCTCGGCACGGGCCGTGGCGCGTCCGTCCTCGAGGTCATCGCTGCGGTCGAGCGGGCGACCGGAGCGCGAGTGCCTCGTGAGGCGGCGGGGCGCCGAGCTGGCGATCCCGCGGCCATCTGGGCCGATGTCAGCCTGGCGGATGCGTCGCTGGGCTGGCGGGCGGAGATGGACCTCGATGAGATCGCACGCTCCGCCGTGCGCTGGCAAGCCGATCATCCGTACGGCTACGACACGCCGGCCGCGGTCCCAGCCGATGTGCTGCCATCACCTCCCTGAGGTCGTCACATACTCGCGGCTCAATTCCTCGATGGCTCCCACGACCCTGGCGCAGGCGCGACCGTCCTGCTGGATGAACGTCCGGTCGATGCGAGCCTGGAACTCGGCCGTGGTACGCGGCCCGCTCTCGATCGAGGCCACGATCGCCCTGATCGCCTCGGCGGCGGTGGTCGCAACGGGGCCGAAGCCGTCTCGATCGTAGTCAAAGTAGCCCCGATCGCCGATGTGCCCGCCCCCGAAGAACGCGTCCCGGTCGAACTGGAAGTAGACGATCGGACGGTCGAGCGCGGCCGCGTCGAAGGCGACCGATGAGTAGTCGGTGACCACCAAGGCGGCGCGCGCGAAGTACCCCTGGACGTCGTCATCGAAGGACAGCCGCTGGACGTACGGCGGCACCTCCAGTGACGGCAGAAGCGCCTGGAAGACCGGGTGGGGCATGAAGCCCACCTGCCACCCGCGCCGTGATGCGGCCGCGGCGACCTCCGTCGAGCGTACGACCGCCAGCCAATTCGTGAGGTAGTCGGAGTCCCAGACCGCCGGATCGATGCCCCGGTTTCCGGACTCGATGTCCACTGAAGCCGCGAACCACTTGCGCCAGGTCGGCGAGATCAGGATCAAGTCGCGCGCTCCCGGGTCGACGGCTCGCCCCAGCGCCAGCAACCGGTCGAAGCGGGGCATGCCAGTCTGGCGCACCTCACGCGCCGTGTAGCCGTACGGCGTGCCGTCCTCGACCATCGACCTCCGCTCGTCGGGCGTGGTCGTGGCGATGAAGTCGAAGTCCTTCGTGTTCAGCCAGCGAGACAGGTCGATCTGGGTGACGCCGTGCCCGAGGAAGGCCAGCTTCCACGTCCGTCGCAAGCCGACCGAGGTGATCTGGGGCGGCTCGACGACGCCCCGGTCGGCGTGCGATGAGATGAGCCAGGAAGAGCGCAGCATGAGCATCGCCCAGCGCAGGCTGCCCCGTGCCACGAGGCGGCCCCCGTATGCTGGGCGAAGGCGGTTCCAGGCCGGCGTGTCGCGCTCGACGACGAACCACGCGTTGACGTCCGGCCGCTCGGCGCGGAGGTGCTCGAAGAGCCGCTCCGCGTTGTCTCCGGCATCATCCATGCGATCCATCAAGACCCAGGCATCCCGGTACGAACGCCAAAGCGGTAGACGAGCCAAGCCTCGCGCGAGCGCCAGCCGTGCGCCCCGATACGCGAGGCGGCCCAGCCAGGCCGCGTCCCGCGTGCGGATTGCACTCTGCGCGCGCTCCCGCGGCGATCGGACGGACCCCGACGCGGGCGGGCCGATGGGGATCGGCTGGCCATCGAGGCGGAGCTCAAGGTCGACGTCAACGGGGAGCCACGCGATCCGCTCGCTCATGAAGGTCCGGTCGAAGTACACGCAGGACCGGGTCTTGGCGAAGCTTGGCTCGATCGACCGGCCGTCGGCCGTGAAGGCGTCGACCGGGCCGTCGCCGACGAAGCGATAGACGATCCGCCGCAGTCGCATCTCCGGATCGACCTTGGTCTGCTCGGCGCGGCTCGAGTGCCACGGCTCGCCCCTGCAGCCGTGGGCCAGCAGGTCCGACCAGCGGGGCTCCATGGCTCGTACGGTGTGGGCCCGGACGACCGCCGGGTCGAGAAGTCCGCAGACACGGCGGAACAGCTCGTGAAAGCGGTCAAGCACACTCGGGTCGATACGAACGAGGCTCTGTGGCTTCTCGTCCTCCGAGATGTACCAAGAGAGGTCGTAGATGACGAGCTGCTGCACCCAGGCTCGGATCGATCCGTCGGCGGAGCGCGCACGCTCGAGCAGGTCGAGGTGGCCGAGCTCGAGCACGTCCGTGAACCGGCCCGGATGGCTCCAGGCTCGCTGGAGGGTCGAGTCGTTCGTCGCTCGCTTGCGGTAGATGTAGCCCATCGTCGGCACGATGCCGACGATGGGCTCCGGCAGCCCGAGGACGAAGCGAGCCGTGAAGTGGACGTCCTCGAAGGTCGGCCGGAGGCGCGCGTCGAAGCGCAGCCCGGCCGACTTGATGCGATCGAGGCGGAAAGAGCACAGGTTGGTCCCGCCGGGGAAGACATTGGGCTCGTCGCGCAGGTCGACGACTCTCGGTCCGGCGTCGTACTGTCGTGCCCGCGTGTGCTCGACGCGGCGCCCAAGGGCCTCGTCGAGCACGATGATCCTGGCCCCCATGATCTCCACCTCCGGGTGGGCCGCCGCGAAACGTTCGCCGGCCCGGAAGTAGTCGCGATCGAAGATGTCGTCTGGGTCCGAGAACGTGACCCACGTGCCAGTCGCATGCTCGAGGCCGAGGTTGCGGGCCGATGCCTGACCGCCGTTCGCCTTGGTCACGACCTTCACCAGCGCCGGCTGTCGTCGGGCCCACGCCTCAAGAAGTGCCAGGCTGCCGTCGGTCGACCCATCGTCCACGACGACGACCTCGATCTGCCGCTGGTCGAGGCTCTGGCCTTCGACGGAGGCGATGAACTCGGGCAGATATCGCTCGACGTTGTAGACCGCCGCCACGACAGAGAACAGCGGGCGCGGTCGGAGTGCCGACCCAGACGTCATCAGATCCATCCGCGGTCCCGGATGCGCCGACCGAGCACGAGGAGGGCGTTCCTGGCGCGATCCCCGATTCGTTCCGAGCGCGTACGGACGGCCGCTTCGAGCCAGTCCAACCTGATCCTGACCTGCTCCGCGCGGGAGAGCCTGGTCAGGCCATCCATCCGCAAGCGGAACGGGCCGTCGAGCCGGCCTGGACCAAGTTGGATCTCACCATCGTTGACCCGCAGGCTGAGCTGGACCGGGTGGAGTCCACGGTCGAGTCCATCGAGCCCGCTGACCCTGGCCTCGAGCACGACGTGCCCGTACCACGGTCGAAGGATGGCCCCGAGGATCCATTCTCCGTCCGAGGACTTGATCGCGATCCCGACTCGGGCGGAACCTGCGGCCGGGCCGGCCGCCATGGGCAGCATGATCGCGAGATGGTCGCCGTCAGCGAGGAGCCGCGCCGTCGGCATGTCCAGCGAATCCGCGACGGCGGCCGCTGTGGCGTCGACCTCCAGGCGCGAGCCGGCCTGGCCGAGGATCGGCACGACGATCCGCGGCGGGTCGCCTAGAAGAGCGGGTCGACAGGTCACCTGTTCGCCCGGCCCGGCGGCGACGCGCAGCGGAGCGAAGCGCGTGATCCCCAGGACCGAGATCCGGATCAACAGGTCCCACGCGCCTGACGCGATGGGAGTCGTGCCTCCGCCGATCCTGCTCGGATCCAGGTAGGCACGAACCGAGGTCCGAACCGGGACGGCCGTTTGCCGCGCGGGTGACCGGCCAGCTCGTGACATCGGCCGCCAACGGTGTCGCACGACCGCGCCGACATGGGCCCAGACGTTCCATTCCAGGAATGTCCTTCGCTCCCTGGTGACCAGGTCGACCCTGAGAGCGCGCATCTCTCGAGTGACGTCGACCGATCGCCCCAGGGGCTCGTCTGCCAGCGCGGCGTCGAGTGACGCCCTGCCTCCGTCCGCGGTCACGGTCAGCGGGCGCTGGCGGTCGCTGAACGTGAGTCCGCCGAATGCCGAGACCACGAACACACCGGCGCGCCAGTGAGCGGATGTGAGCACCGCCGTCCCCTCGAGGTCGCCAAGCTGCACAGCCAGGGCAAGCAGCCCCTCCGGTCGATCCTCTCGCAACAATGCACACCTGACACGGCTGATCGCATCGAGCCCCCGGACATCTTGCTGGCCGATCCGCTCCAGCAGGAAGGTGCGTGCCGCATCGAACATGCTCGCTCGGGTCTCGGCGGATAGGTCGGCATAGTTCGTGTCGCCGACCCTGGCCAGCAGCTCGACGCGAAGCAGGCGCCGGATGATCCTATCCCGAAGAGGCCCGGGCCTGGTCTCTGCCTCGACCAGGTCGAAGATCCGGCCGAGGTTCTGGAAGTGGCGCGGCGGGTCGATGGCCTCCGTCGTCAGATGGCCGCCATCGTCGCGCCTGAGGAAGTAGTAGCAGGCGTGGTCGGCCAGGACCGAGATGACACGGGCTCGCAGGTAGGCGTGGAGGGCAACGTACTGATCCTCCATCAGACGCCATCCCTCGGGGAAGACGATCCCGTGCTGGCGAAGGAAGGCGCGCCGATACAACTTGGCCGGCCCGAGACTGCTGTCCGCCAGGCCGGGTAGGCCGGCGAACGTGGCACGCTCGAGGCTCCGCTCGAACAGTCGCTGGGAGCGCTGGATCGACGCACTGGCGAACTTTTCGACCACGACGTCCGAGCTGTTGCGGTCGGCCATAGCCACGACCCGCCTGAGGGCGTCCGGGGCGAGCGCGTCGTCCGCGTCAAGGAATTGGACGTACCGGCCGCGCGCGGCTTCCAAGCCGACGTTCCGCGGCCGGCCAGGAGCTCCCGACGGTGGGATGTGGATGACGCGGATCCGACTCGAGTGGTCTGCTGCGAGTCGATCCAGACGGGCAGCCGTGCCGTCGGTCGAACCATCGTCGACGAAGATCGCCTCGAAGTCGTGTCCCGGCAGCGTCTGGCCGAGGAGGGACGCGATACAGGGCTCGATATGCGGGCCAGGGTTGTAGACGGGCACGACCACGCTGACCCGTGGGCCGGACCCTTCGCCGGGACCGACCGCCTGCGGACTCACGCCGCGCAGCTCAATGCACCCGTTCGCCGGCCAGCGCCGGCAGCACGATCCGGTCGACGAAGCGTTCCGAGGCGTGGCCGTCAGCGACCTCGAACCAGGTCTCCGCGAACGCCCTCACGCGGTCAAGGTCGAACGCGCCGGCGCGCAGGTACTCGGCGAGTGCCTCTGTCGTCTCGAAGATCGGGCCGGGCATGCCGGACCGATAGTCGAAGTAGAAGCCGCGCTCATGGTCATATTCCCGGATATCGGGGGCGAAAAAGGCCATCGGCCTGCCAAGCAACGCGAACTCGAAGGCGACGCTCGAGTAGTCGGTCACGAGCACATCGCTGGCGAGCATCAGCTCATTGACCTCGGGATAGTCGGAGACGTCGAAGACGAAGCCCGGCGCCGCCGACTTGCCCGACAGGCCCGCTCTGACCGCGGGATGAAGGCGCAGCAACAGCACGTGGTCTTCGCCGAGTGCCTCGGCCAGGCGGTCGAGGTCAAGGGTCTCCGGGTGTCGCGCGCGCGTCAAGCTGTCGCCGCGGAACGTAGGCGCGTAGAGGATGGCACGCATGTCGGGCGGGATCGAATATCGGCTGCGGATGGCCTCGACGAGCCGCTCTTCGCCTGGCCGTAGCAGGACGTCGGTCCCTGGGATGCCCATGTCCGTGACGAAGAGCTCGGCCGGCTGGCGGAACGCGTCCACATATTGGGCGGCGGCTGCCTTCGAAGCGGCGAGACAAAGCGAGTAGTTGGTGTGGATCGGCACCAGGCTGGTCAGCGCCTCGTCTGTGCCGAACGTCTTGTCGAGCACGCTGTAGCCGATCCTCTTGATGGCGGCACAGGCATGCCACGTCTGGACGATGGTCGTCCCGGGCCGTCGGCGGACGACGTAGATCGGCATGAAGTGGCTGTCCACTACGAAGAGCGCTGACGTCGCCAGCAAGTAGGCGGCCCTGAGGCCCCGTATGGCGCCCAGGCCACGACCGCGCCATCCTGGCCGAGCGTTGTGGATCAGGTGCACGATCGCGACGTCCAGGCCGCGCCGCTCGATCTCGTCCTGGATCGCGGCCAGGTTGCCGCGGATAGCCGCGCTATGCGCGGTCGCAAGCACGATGCGTGGCCGGATCTTGGATCGGCTGGCAACGGCGAACGTCGCACGAATGGCCCAGATCCAGGACAGGAGCGCGAGTCTACGCAGCACTGCCTCAGAGCTCACCGCGGTCGTAGGCCTGTCGCAGGCGCCCCAGATCAGCCTCGCTCACGTCGTCGAGGCAGGTCGTCCGTCCCGGGCGGGTGGCCGGGCCACGGCGCACTGCGGCCATGAAGTCGTCGATCGCGATGTCCAGGTCGCCGGGCACGACTGGCAGGCCGACGCGCCGATAGAAGCCGACCAGCCGGCGCCCATCCTCGCCACGCAGGATCGTGGCCGCGATGGTGCCCACCGCGACCTGCAGACCGTGCGCCCGTGGGACGGCCAAGATCTGGTCGAGGGCGTGGCTGATGAGGTGCTCCGAACCCGACGCCGGCCGCGACGAGCCCGCCATCTCCATGGCGATGCCGCTCAGGATCAGGCCCCGGATGAGCTTCTGACGGTAGTCATCCTGAGTGACATCGGCGTCGTCCTCGATGACCGACAGGGCGGCCGCCTCGGATGTCAAGCTGGCGAAGTCATCGAACGCCTCGGCTCGCCGGTCGTGCGCCAGCCGCCAGTCGCGGACCGCCGAGAGGTTTGACACGAGATCACCCAGGCCCGACAGCCATGTCTGCGAGGGTGCCGAGTCCACGACGTCCATGTCGACCACGATGGCCACCGGCATCTGTGCCCCGACCGACTGTTGGCGGCCCTCGGCATCGAGGATGATGGCCACCGGCGAACAGATGGCATCACTGGCCAGCTGTGTCGGGATGGTCACGATCCGCGCCTGCCGCCTGGCGGCTGCCAGCTTGGCCACGTCCACGACGCGGCCGCCACCCACGGCCAGCACGAAGTCCGGCCGGAAGTCGTCGATCGCGTCGACCACTCGGGTCACGAAGGCCTCGCTGTTGGCCGCGATGACACACGCCCCGACCGGGTAGCCGGAGCGGCGCGCGTGCTGCTCGATCGTCGCGCCGTAGCCGGTCGCCGATCGTCTGCCGCTGTGCACGATGAGCAGGCGGTGGTCGCGCTCGACGAGGTCCGCCAACGCGTCCATGACCGCACTGGGCCCTCGAACCACCCGCATCAGTTGCGGGATTCGGACCGAGCGGTGTGGCGCGACAGGGGTGGTCATCGTCGACCCTCGGCGTCGAGCGCCGCCGCCACCCCCAGCGCCCGATGGTAGTCGGCCTGGTCATCGATCTCGGTCCAGGCGCGCTGTCGCGTCCACGACGCGCGCATGGCCAGGGCATCGGCGGCAGCGTCCATGGCATCCTCGTAGTACAGGTCGGTCGCGCCCGCTGCCACGAGCCGGCGTGCGCACGCGAGCAGGGTGGCCGTCCCGGCCGCGTCGAAGCGACAGATGCCGATGTACTCGCCGGCGGATGTGAGGGGATCGAGCAGCTTGCTGATCCTGGTCATCACGCCGTCAGCGTCGAGGGCGACCTTCATCTCTTCGTGCCCGAGCGGCTCGTCCCCGTCCACGACCAGCCAGTTTCCGCCTGCAAGCTCGGCCACGTCCTGGAGGATCGAGTCGTCGAAGATGATGTCGCAGTTCAAGAGGCAGAAACCCTCCGCGACCTCGTCAGCCGCGGCGAGGATCGAGACGATGTTGTTAGCGGTCGCATAGTCGGGGTTCCAGCGCTCGATCAGCGTCATGCCTGGTGGTGGGGTCGAGAGGATCGGGCGGATGCGATCCGCAGCATGACCGGTGACCACGACGACTTCCTTGAATCCGGCGCCCCGGAGGGCGTTGAGGGCTCGATCGAGAAGGCTGCGGCCCTGCAGCTCGAGGAGCGCCTTGGGCCCGCCGTTCGTCTGCGAGGCAAGGCGCTTTCCCAGCCCGGCCGCAAGGATGACGGCAGGGACGGTGGACATGGCGGGCTAGGGTAGCACGCAGGTCGACCGAGGCCGAGGCGGGCAGCTTTGACAGAGGGAGCGACCTTGGGTCGTGTCCGCCCCGAGCCGATCGATGGCGCGCATCGAGACCTGCGTCGGAACGCCGAGTGCGTCCCAGCAGTCGGCGAATGCCCGAGGCGGTTCTGGTAGGCTCGGTCCCTCCGTGGATCTCGACCTCTCCCCCGAACACCTGCTGCTGCGCCAGACGATCCGTGACTTCGCCGTCAACGAGGTCGAGCCTGTCGTCGACGAGCACGAGCGGGAGCGTCGCTTCCCGACCGACATCGTGGCCATGCTCGGCCCGATGGGCCTGCTCGGCATCCCGTACCCGGAGGAGGAGGGCGGGGCCGGCCTCGACACCCTGGCCTACGCCATCGCCGTCGAAGAACTGTCGAGGGTCTGGGGCTCGCTGGGCATCATCGTGGCCGCCCACACCAGCCTCGGTTGCGGACCGCTCCATCTGGCTGGCTCACCCGAGCAGAAGGAGCGCTGGCTGGTGCCCATGGCGCAGGGGCGGGTGCTCGGCGCCTACGGGCTGACCGAGCCCGAGGCGGGCTCCGACTCGGGCGGCACGCGCACGACCGCCCGCCACGAGGATGGCCCCGACGGCGGCTCCTGGATCATCGACGGCCACAAGCGCTTCATCACCAATGCAGGACAGGCCGGCACGTACATCGTGACCGCCCGGACGGGCAGTCGTGACGATGATTCGCCGGAGATCAGCGCCTTCATCGTGCCGGCCGAGACGCCTGGCTTCAGCGTCGGTCGGCTCGAGGAGAAGATGGGTCTCCACGCCAGCGCCACGGGCGAGTTGCACTTCGACGATTGCCGCGTGCCTGCAGCCCAGATGCTCGGCGAGCGAGGCGATGGCTGGAAGACCTTCCTCAAGATCCTCGACGGCGGCCGCATCTCGATCGGCGCCATGGCCGTCGGCCTGGCGCAGGCGGCGCTTGACGCATCCCTCACCTACGCCCGCGAGCGGCAGCAGTTCGGCCGGCCTATCGGCTCCTTCCAGGGGGTGGCCTTCATGATCGCCGACATGGCCACCGAGATCGACGCCGCCCGGGCGATGGTCTGGCGCGCCGCCTGGCTCAAGGACCAGGGTCGCGACTACGTGCTGGCGGCGGCGGAGGCCAAGCTCTTCGCATCCGAGGTCGCCAACCGGGCGACCAACAACGGCATCCAGGTCCACGGTGGCTACGGCTACGTGGAGGAGTACAAGGTGGAGCGCTTCCTGCGCGACGCGAAGCTGACCGAGATCGGGGAGGGGACGAGCCAGATCCAGCGGCTCGTCATCGGCCGCAGATTGCTCGGTCTGAAGGTGGTCTGATGTTCCACGATCTGAAGGTGGTGTGATGTCTCTCGACAAGTTCTTCGGCAAGGGCGACTCGGACAAGGCTCAGGCGCCGGCGGAGACGGAGGTCGTGCCTCGCCCGGCGCCTCCGTCCGGCGAGACCGAGACCGTCCGCAAGCTGGTGGCGGAGCTCAACGCACTCCCGCAGGACCGCGCTGTCTGGCTGGCCTCGTTCGCCTACGTGTTGACGCGGGTGGCGGCAGCAGATCTCGATGTCGACCAGCGCGAGACGCTGGCGATGGAGACGATCGTCCAGCAATGGGGCGGTCTCTCCGAAGCCCAGGCCGTGCTCGTGGTGCAGATCGCGGAGACGCAGTCGAACCTCGTCGGCGGCACGGACGACTACCTGGTCACCCGGCGCTTCCGTGACGTCTCGACCTGGGAGGAGCGCACCCAGCTGTTGCATTGCCTGTTCGCCGTCGCGTCAGCTGCCGGCGACACGATCTCGGCCCAGGAGAGCCATGAGATCCGTGAGATCTCGGACGAGCTCGGCTTCACTCTGCCGGAGCTGAACGAGGTCCGCCGCCAGTACGCCGACCGCCTCGCCGCCCTCCAGCGCTGAACGTCAGTCGCGCAGAGGGGCGTCAGGCAGGGCTTCGCCGAGCGGCTGCGCCGCCGCGCGGATCGCCTCGACAGCCAGGGGATTCTCCAGCGTTGACAAGTCGCCCGGGTCGAGGCCCAGGTACGCAGCGCGTGCCACGCGGCGCATGACCTTGCCGCTGCGGGTCTTGGGCAGCTGCGGCACGACGAGCACGGCATCAGGCTTGAGCGCCTTGCCGAGCGACTCGGCCACGCGCGCGGCGATCGTCGCGCGCAGCTCTGCGGAATCCGACTCGCCGCGCCCAAGAACGCAGAAGACGACGATGACCTCGCCCTTGACCTGGTGCGGCACGCCGATGGCCGCCGCCTCCAAGACGGCCGGCACGGCACAGGCCGCTGACTCGACCTCGGCCGGGCCGACGCGCTTACCGGCGACCTTCAGCGTGTCGTCCGAGCGACCCTGGATGAACCAGTGGCCATCCTCGTCCACCACCGCCCAATCGCCGTGGACCCAGACGCCGGGGAAACGCGCCCAGTAGGCCTCCAGGTACCGCTCTCGGTCGTGCCAGAAGCCGCGGGTCATGCCCGGCATCGGGGCCCGGATGGCCAGCTCGCCGACCGCCCCTCGCAGCGCCGACCCATCGGGCCCCAGGACGTCGGCTGCCGTGCCTATCGCCGGGCCGGCGAAGCCGCAGGGCTTGATCGGCGTCAGGAGGTTGCCGCTGACGATGCCGCCGCTGACCTCCGTGCCGCCGCTGTAGTTGACGATCGGGCAGCGCCCGCCGCCGACCTCGCGGAAGAACCACCACCAAGGTTCCGGATTCCAGGGCTCGCCGGTCGATCCGAGCACCCGAAGGCCCGACAGGTCATGGCCTCGGACGGGATCGGGGCCGTGCGCCATCAGGGCACGGACGACCGTCGGCGAGAGGCCCAGGTGGGTGACGCGGTGGCGGCCGGCGACGGCCCAGAGGCGGTCGGCACCTGGGTAGTCGGGCGTGCCCTCGTACAGGACGAGCGAGGCCCCCAGGAGCAGAGCCCCGCTGATGGCCCAGGGGCCCATCATCCAGCCAAGGTCGGTGAACCAGAAGAGCCGGTCACCGTGTCGCAGGTCGAAGTCGTGAGCGAGGTCCTGGGCGGCCTTGATGGGGAAGCCGCCGTGGACGTGGACCGCGCCCTTCGGACGGCCGCTGGTGCCCGAGGTGTAGATGACCATGTACGGCATCTCGGGGTCGGTCGTCGGCGTTGCGCGGAGTGGCTCGACGTCCGGAGCGGCGAGCGCTTCGTGCCACCAATGATCCCGACCCGCGGTCCAAGGAACGTCGAGCGCCTGCGGCTGGTTCGCGGTTCCATCACCGTCGGACCTTCCCAGCCGCCGGATGACGAGCACCTTGCGGATGGTCGGCGCCATGGCCACCGCCGCGTCCGCCGTCCTCTTCAGGGCGACCGTGCCGCCACGACGACGGAACCCGTCCGCAGTCACGAGCAGCGAGGCCTGACAGTCGGTCAGCCTCGTGGCGATGGCTTCGGCGCCGTAGCCGGAGAAGATGGGCGTGAAGATCGCCTCCAGCTTCCCCAGGGCCAGCACCGCGACCACCGTCTCGACGAGCATCGGGAGCAGGATCCCGACTCGATCGCCGGCGGCCACGCCCTGGGCCCGGAGCATGCCCGCCGCCAGGTCCACAGCCTCGCGCAGCTCGGCGTTGGTCGATGTCCGGATCAAGCCATCCTCGCCTTCCCAGATGAGGGCCGTCGCGTCCGGCTCCAGCCGCGCCCGACGATCGATCGCCGCCGCAGCGTGGTTGAAGACGCCGCCGCCCCACCAGGTCGTCCACTCGACGCCGTCGCTGGCATCCATGGTGGTGCTCGGCCTCCGCTGCCAGTCGAGCGCCAGGTCGTCCGCAGCCGCGCCCCAGAACCACGCCGGATCCACGACCGCACGAGCCTGGAGCGCCTCCAGGTCGGGCACGCCCGTCGCGGCCAGGAAGCGCCCCAGGCGGGTCTCTGATCGGTCTGCAGGATCCGGGCGCCACGCGACGTCTCCGGCGTCGCGCCCGAAGGTGGGCCAGGCGGAAGGGCGACTGCTCACGTGGCCATCGTAGCCACGGCGGCCAGGGCTCGGCGAAGGCTAGGGCTTGGAGACCTCGTAGAAGCGGACGACGAGGCGCATCTTGCCGCCGCTGACACAGGTCTGGAGGGTCAGCGCGCTGCGCGATGTGGACGCGTAGGCCCAGCCGACGTCGCCGTCCGGCCTGACCACCCGGTAGAAGCTCAGCCTGTAGTAGTGCGTGCGGCCGTTCGGACCGGCGTAGACGGCGAGCATGCCCTTCTTCAGCCGGCCGTTCTGGTACGCCTTGTAGAGCGGGTAGAACTTGCCGAAGTCGTGGGCCATCAGATAGACGTTGTTCGAGCCCGCGCAGCCCCAGCGATAGACGACGTTGCCGGGCGCCTTCGAGCGCGAGCAGGGGAACGAGTAGACGCTCTGGTTGATGCCCAGGCTCGGGAACCAGAAGTGGTTCTTCCCCTTGAAGGAGGGCTTGCTGGGCTTCGACGTCGCCTTTGGCTCGGACGTGGCCTTGGGCTTCGCCTTCGCGGCAGCCTGGGCCTTGGCCTTGGCCGCTGCCTCGGCCGCGGCGGCGTCGGCGGCTCGCTGCGCGGCGCGATCGAGACGCCAGTCGGCACCCGCGATCCGGACGTCGTCGAGCGTGACGTCGAGCGGCTCGAGGGCGCCGCCCGAGGCAAGGATCGGACGCGCGGGGATGTCGAAGTCTTGCAGGGTGCCGGGCTGATCAGCCGGCTGTGGCTCGGCTCGCGCGGGCCCGGTCGCGGAGACCGTGCCGACGAGGAGCGTTTCGGCGACGATGATCCAGGCCAGGCCGGCGGCCAGGCGCATCGGGAGTCGGCGGCGGGCGGGTCGCTGGTCCATGCACCAAGCCTCGCGCCGGGAGGTCGCCGGGTCGCTGGCCCGGTGGTCAGGCAGGGATGGGACTGACGGGCTGGCTCCGTTGTCAGGGCCGACCGGGACTCGCCTCGGCAGGCGTCAGCCAGCGCACTGCCCGTGAAGGGAGCGAGGCGAAGGTCCGGTGCGGTCCGGGGACGACATCGACCGGGACCGATGGGTCACCTCCACCCCCGGACTCGATGCGTCGACGCACGCGCCCGAGCTGACACTCGCGCCGTAACTCGACGCTGACGCGGTGTCAGGGAGCGACAAGGCTGGTGGGCTGCGGGGTCCGATCCTTGTCCACACCGGACGGGATGCCGCCATCGCCGGCGACGTGGGCCAGGCCGCGCTCCAGCGCCGCCCGCAGCTCGGGCGTCCAGCCATCCCCGAAGGCCCGATACGGGCTGACATCGATTCGGGCGACGGGCCCTCCTGCTCGCGCCGAGATGGCCTCGAACGTAGCCTGGCAGGCATCGACCACCGGCCCGCCGTCCGCCCATCGGACGCTGTTCCTGAAGCGGAACAGGTAGACGTCGCGCGGCACCGGATCTGGCGCCATCGAAACGACGACATGGACCGCGTTGTCGGCCAGCGATACATCTCCGCAACCCGGGTCGCCGCTCGTCCGCTCGTGGACGGCGACCCCGTTGAGCACCCAGGCCTCGAAGATCTCCGTATAGCCGCCCGGCGTCGGCAATGGCGGAGAGGCGACGACCGAGCCGCACCCCGCCACCAGTGCGACCGTGCCCACCGCGCGTGCAAGAACGAGGACCACGCGGTGAAGGGGCATGGCCCAAGCCTAGCCCGATTTCCCCATCGAGATGGCCCGACTGGGTCACGGGCATGGGCCCTGGCGTGCCCTATGGTGGACGCCCGACGAGCCGGCTACGGCTGTCCGGCGCCGGCTACGACTGCCCGACCGAGGGCGGAGGAGCGACGTGGATCTCGGCCTCTTCGTTGTGGGGGAGGCGGCCAAGCGCGGCCTGGTGCCAAGACTTCCGAGCGGCGAGCGGCTGCTGGCCGATGCGAGCACGTGGCTGACTGCAGATGCCCAGGATCTGGTCCGATCCGTGCGCCTGGACCCAGACGGAGGGAGCGCCGCGTCGCTGTTCGTCGACGTCCATCCAGCCGCCTTCCCGATGCGCCTCCACGCGACGGATGACGGTGCCGTGGATGCCATGGCAGTGACCTCGGCAGTCGGGCCGGGCTACCACACATACCTGGGTCGACTCGTGCGGAGGCTCGGCACGGCGACGGATGTCGTGTGGACGAACCCGGACGGCGGTGCGGGGACCACCGAGACGACCCGCTTCGTGGCCGGCAGTGACCGCGCGACGATCGAGCGCGAGATGCTGCTTTGGCTCCAGGCTGCCCTGACGAGCGCCCGCGATGCGCGCGCGCGGGGCGAGGCCAGCCCCCAGCTCTCGCTCCCGATCAGGACGCAGTTCACCTTCGACGGTGCCGTAGCCACGCCGCTCGGCCCGCGGGACGACGCCTGGCTCGCGGCGGCCATCGAGCGGCCGCAACTGGCCATCGACGTGTGGCCATGGTGGTCGGACGCGGTCGATTCCCGATCACTCCTCGGTCGGGCGCTGTGCCTCATGTGGACCGAGATCCGCTGGCGGCCGCCCGGTCCCGGCGAGCAGGAGGTCATGGACGAGGTCCTCGAGCTCCTGCGCCGCGCCTACACGCTCGATCCCACGCTCGACTACCCCTGGCCGGAGTGGGCCGAGCTGCTGGGCTATCGCGGCCAGGAGAACGCGCTGGCCGCGACGGTGCGCGATCGCGCCGGCGGCGTCGACCGGCCACTCATCGGCTATCGCCGCCGGCCGGTGACGATCCGTCATGAGGGCTGGTCGCTGACCGTGCCCGGCTCGTTCGGGGAGCGGTGGACGGCCGAGGAGTGGTGGGGTGGCGAGTCGAAGCGCGCGATCACCCTGGCCGCGACCCCGACCGAAGTGGATGGCTCGCCGATGCCGCCCGACGCCTTCCTGGCGAGGGTCGCCGGCGACCTCGGCGACCACGTCATCTCGCATCGCGACGGGCGAGTCATGGGCAAGGCCAGGCTCTCGACCGATGCCAGCTCGGGCGTCGAAGTCGGCGTCGTGGAGGGCTATTCAGCCGTGCTCGGGAGCGGGGCCGCGATCCGCATCGTGTTTGATGACGCCTCCGACTGGGAGTGGGCCCTCAACATGTGGCGCTCGCTCAGCTACGCCTAGACGAGGTCCGCGAGATCGGCGCCTCAGCGCTGGGCTCGCTTCTTCGCTTCGCGGAGACGGGCGAGGGTGTCAGTGTCGGTCGCCTCAGCCGTCGGTGGTTCCGCAACTGGTGGCGTGATCGACGGTTCAGACGCAGAAGTCACGGTCGAGGGCGTCGTCCCCGAGCGGGTCGGCATCTCCGATGGCGCGACCATCGCAGCGTCGGTCGATGGCCCACCGGTGGACGTGCCCGCCGGTGGCCGGATCAGGGCGGCTCGCGACCTCGTTCCGGCCGCGCGCTCCTTGGCCGCCAGCATCCCACCCACCGCCTCGGGCCGCGCCGCCCGTCCGCGCCCCAGCACCCGGTCGCTGAACCACGCTCGGGCGGCGACCAGCTCGCGGCGCGAGATCGAGACGCGGCGGACGGCCACGTCGATGGGGAAGAGGAGCAGAGCCAGAACCAGCAGCAGGGGCCAGAGATCGGTGGCGAAGGCGGTCGAGCGCAGATCATGCGTCCAGACGTCCTCGGCAGTCTCGATGGCACGCCCGCCCGTCGCGGCGCGGAGGGTCGTCAGGAGCGACTCGTTGACGCCCAGCAGCCGGTACTCGGCGGGTGTCGCCGCCACGAGACCCAGCGTCCGTCCGAGGTCCGCCACCCCGGCCCGCTTCTGGAGCACGCGCAGCGCATAGGCGCCGGGCTTGAGCGTGCCGAGCGGCGCCTCGTAGACGCCAGGTGCGACTTGCTCGAGGGTCACCACCTGCTGGCCGAGCTCTGGATCGACGAGTGTCACCGCCGTCTCGTAGAAGTCGCGTGGGGTGCCATCACTCTCGGCCGAGGTGACGCGCAGTCGGGCGGCATCGCCGTCGGTCACGAACTCGGCCTCGATCCCGTCCGTCTCCTCGCCCGGGAACGTCCAGCGCACGAGCTGGCTGAAGAAGCGGTCGAAGCCCTGCCAGCCGACCCAACCCTTCGCCCAGCGCCCGGTCGCGTCGGAAGTCCAGGCCACGGATCGTCCGAGGCCGTACTGCCATTGGGCGAGCAGGGGGTCGTCACGGCTGGTGGCCAGGATCGTCTCCGCAGCCGCCTTGGCGGTCGTGCCGTTGTAGCCGAGCAGCCGCGGCAGCCCCGCCTCCAGGCCCGCCAGGATCGGCGATGAGCCGGTCTGGACCGGAAAGAACGACTCCTCCACGATCTGCTGGCCCGAGACCTGCTGCGTCTCCTTGAGGAAGATGTCGGGGATGCTGGCAGGATTGATGGCCGGGTAATAGCGTCCGCCGCCCTGCTCGGCGAGCTGCTTGAGGATGTCAGCCGAGCCACCGCCGGCGCCGACCGTGGAGAGCGTGATGCCGGCCACCTTCATACGCTCGATGAGCGCCGTGTAATCGCCGCTCGACGACCAGCCGTCCGTCAACAGCACGATGTGACGCCGCGTGGCGGCCGTCCCTTCGAGCGAGGCGACGGCCTCGGAGAGCCCGGCGAAGATGTTGGTCTGGCCATCCGCGCGGATGCCCGCGATCAGCGGTTCGACATCGCCGATCGTGCCCAACGGCGCCGTGCGGATCGCCCAGTGCGCGTTCTCGTTGAAGGCCACGACCCCGAACTCGTCGCGCGGCGTGAGAGCGGCCACAGCGCGCATGATGGCCTCCTTGCCGATGTCGACCTTGGGCACGCCCTGGATGGCGACGCCAAGGTCGCGCTGCGCGACGTTGCAGTGGCAGGCGTCCATGGAGCCCGATTTGTCGATGACGACGACGAGCGCGACGTCGGGCTGTTTCTCGCGGTCACGAACGTCCATCTCGACCGGCAGGGCTTCTTCGAGCGGCGTCTGCTTGTAGCCGCCGGCGCCATACGAGCGTGGCCCACCGATCATCACCAGGCCCCGGCCGAGGTCGCGGGTGAAAGCCTGCATCGCGAGCATCTGATCCTTCGTCAGGCGCGTTCGGGGCGCGTCCACGAGGACCACCGAGTCGTAGGCCGCCAGGCCCGTGAGCGTGGCCGGAGCGGCCTCGGGCACGACCAGGGTCACGTCCTGTCGCTCGCGCTCCAGGGCGGTCACGAGATTCCCCGCGACGGTCTCGTCGCCGGCTACCACGAGGATGCGCGGATCGCCCTTGACGATGGTGTCCGAATCAGCCCGATCGTTCTGCCCGAACGTGTCTCGTCCCGCCTCGACCAGCACCCGGAAGGTGTGGAAGCCTGCCTCGGTCGCGCGAGTCCTGAAGATGACCGTGTTGCTGCCCGCTTCGAGGGTCACCTGCTGCGAGCCGATCTGCTCGCCGTCGCCGAAGAGGCGGACCGTAGCCGGCTGGCGGACCGTCGAGCTGACCGTGATGGTGGCCTCGATCTCTTCACCCACGCGCGCCGTCGATGGCGTGTGCAGCCGCTCGATGATGACCTCGTCGGCTGCCTGCTCGCCGACCGTGCGTGTCTCGACCTGCACACCGCGCGCCGCCGCCAGGGCGGCCTCGGACGGCCCGCGACCGGTCGTATCGTTGCCATCGCTGACGAGCACGATCCGCTTCTGCGTCTCGTCGGGAAAGAGCGCGGCCGCCAGTCGCAACGCGCCACCGATGTCGGTCGAGCTCTTGACCGGCACGGACGCCAGCGTGGCCATCTCGTTGAGCTCGTCGGGCAGGCGCTCCACGAGCGCGTCGCCGCCGAAAGCCACGATCCCGGCCCGATCGCCATCGGGCACCGCCTCGATCCCCTCGCGCACGAACTCGACGGCTGCCGCCCGTCCGGCCGTCCCGACCGAGTCGGATAGGTCGACGACGAAGACCGTGGTCAGCTTGTCGACCGGCCAGACCCATTGAAGACCGGCCAGGGCGAGGACGATAAGGCTGAGCAGCACGACGCGGATGGCGAGCGCGACCCGACGCCGTCCGATACCCAGGTGATGGCGCGCGGCCCGGCTCAGCAGGAGCGTCAGCGCCACGGCCGGGACGAGTAGCAGGAGGAGCTGCGGCGCGGTGAAACCGAAGGGCAGGCTCATCACGCGCCTCGCAGCCGATGGCT
>JBEVDC010000225.1:0-16263 GCA_040514195.1 Candidatus Limnocylindrales bacterium
TCGATGGGCGTGGTGATCGTGAACGTCGCGGTCGGGAACTGGTCGGTCTGGATACCCTGGCGGCCGAGTTGACCGTCGCGATTGCGGTCGTCGCTCTTGAGCGTCGTCAGGTCCGCCTCGATCGTGGCCGCCGTGACAGCGGTGCCGACGACCGTCATCGAGCCCGAGACGTCGGGCGTGCGGCCCACGGCAGTCTGGGCACCGATGCCCGCCAGCTCTTCCTGCACGCGGTAGCCGACGAATGAGCTGGTGAAGTCCGAGAACGAGCCGATCGAGGGATCCACCGTCCAAGTGCCGTCGACGGTGCCCGTGCCGGGATCCGTCGCGGCTGGATCGGTGCTCGCAGGGCCGGTCGCGGCGGCATCGGTCGGGGCAGCCGTGACGACCGGTGGCAGGGTGGCGTCGGCTACCGCTGCCGGCCCCGCAGGGCGGAGGAAGAGGTAGTAGATGCCGAATGCAGCCAGGAGCAGGGCGCCAGCAGCGAGGATGCCGATGCCGAGACGGGCCGCCCGGTTGCCTGAGCTCGGCGGCACCGGGCTGGACGGTGGCTGGGTCATGTACAGGTCTCCTTCCCCTCCATGGTCGACCGAAGCTGGTTGATCGGTCAAATGATTCGACGTCGAGGGCGTCTCGGTCGGGGTGCAGACACTGAGGGGCGGAGCTGAGGATTCCCTGAAAGGACGGTCGGTCGGGCGCGCCGCTACGATGCGCAGATGCCGGGCGTCTTCGCCACCCTCCAAGCCGCGCCACCCGACAGCATCCTCGGCCTGGCCGAGGCCTACCGGGCCGACCCGCGGCCGGAGAAGATCAGCCTCGCCTCCGGCGTCTATGTCGACGAACGGGGCATCACGCCTGTCCTGAGCACGGTGACCGAGGCGGAGCAGCGGATCCTTGACGTGCAAACGACGAAGCTCTACAAGCCCATCGTCGGGGATCCGGCCTATACGGGCGCTGTCCGCGAGCTCCTCTTCGGCCGGGACCATCCAATCCTCGAGGCCGGTCGCGTCCAGACGCTGCATGCCCCGGGCGGGACCGGTGCGCTGCGCGTGGCGGCAGATCTCCTGCGGCGCCTTCGCCCGGAGGCGACCGTCTGGCTCTCGACCCCGACCTGGCCCAACCACCCGCAGGTCTTCGCGGCCGCGGGCATGCGCACGATGGCCTACCCGTACCTCGACGCGGCCACGGGCAGCCTCGACCTTGAAGCGCTCCTTGGCGCACTCACGGATGCGTCGCCCGGTGACGTCGTGGTGCTCCACGGTTGCTGTCACAACCCCTCGGGTGTGGACCCGACACCCGAGCAGTGGTCAGAGCTGGCCGCGGTGATGACCGACCGTCGGCTCCTGCCCCTCGTCGATTTCGCCTATCAGGGGTTCGGCGACGGTCTACGGGAAGATGCGGCGGGACTGTTGACCGTCGCCGCCGCCGCGCCCGAGCTCCTCGTCGCCTCGAGCTTCTCCAAGAACTTCGCGCTCTACTCGGAGCGCGTCGGGGCGCTCTCGATCGTGGGCGCCGATGCCCGCGAGGTTGAGGTGCTGATGAGCCACGCCAAGGCCGTCGTGCGCACGCTCTACTCGAATCCGCCCGCGCATGGGGGCGAGGTCGTGGCGACCATCCTGCTCGACCGGGGTCTGCGCACCCGCTGGGAGGACGAAGTCGCCGAGATGCGCGGACGGATCAACGACAATCGAGTGCGCTTCGTCGAAGGCCTGCGCGCGGCCCGTGTACCGTTCGATCCGGAGCCGCTCCACCGCCAACGCGGCATGTTCTCCCTCCTCGACATGTCCGCCGAGCAGGTCACCTGGCTGCGCGAGGATCGCGCGATCTACCTCGTCGGGGCGGGTCGGGTGAACGTGGCCGGCATCACGACCGCCAACCTCGAGCCGGTCTGCGAGGCGATCGCAGCCGCCATGCGGAGCCACTGACGCTCGATCGACCTGACGCCGACCGAACGCGCCCGTGAACGCGGACCCGCCACGGGTCGATCGAGACGGCGGTCAGGCGCTCGGCGGCTCGTCGCCTGCAGGGGCAGAGGCCTCAGCGGTGGGCGGTGGTGGCGGCGCCGGCTGTGGCGTCGGCGACGTTCCCGGCTCCGGCGCGGTCGGGAGTGCGGGCTCGGACGCCGTGGCCCGAGCCGCGGGTGTCATCGGCACGCCGCTGGTCGAGGACATCATCGGCGCCGCAGACATGGCCGGCGCGCTCGCGCCAGTAGCCGGGATGCCGCGTTGGTTGGCCGCGCCCCCGGCCCAATGGCCGAGGTCGAGGACGACCGCGATACCGATCCAGACCCAGTCGAAGCCGGACACGTCGCCGCCACTGCCGGCCCAGAGCAAGAGCCACATGAGGGTCGTGAAGGGTAGGAAGATGAACCCGAGCAGCGGGATGAGGAACGTCTCGAAGGCCTGGCCGACGAGGTTCGGGCGAGCGATCCACAGGAAGATGAGCAGCAGGCGTGGGGCGAAGGCGGCAAAGAGAACGAACAGACAGGGCACGGACCAGCAGCCTCCTTCGCCGATGGGTCGCGCCGTCCTGCTTGGGCGACGTGCGGCCCAGGTGGGCGTGCGGCGACCATATCAGACGGACTCTCGTTGACGACATCTGATGACGCCTCGCCGAGCGGCACGCGCACGGCTCACCGCGATGGACGAATGCGATGCACCGGGTCACATGGGCCGGCGACCGAGACCTGTCGGTGCAGGCCGCCGGCATGGACCGGCCGGGCCGATGGTCAGGGTTGCGCCGCGAGCGGCGTGGCGATGACCTGGGAAGCGCCGTCAGCGTCACGAATGGTCAAGGTACCGTTGGTGATGTCGTAGGTCGCGGCACTCTGGAGCGCCGCCAGATACTGGGCCTCCTGCGCGTTGAGCTCATCAGAAACGCAGGCCATCCTGGTCGTGGCCAGCGGACCGACCTTCAGGATGGCGGCATCGGCCGTGAATGTGCCGTTGTAGCTGTTGCAAGTCGCGTTGCCCGAGACCGTGCCGTCGGACCCGAACAGGAGCGTGATGGTCGAGTCGATGACCAGGGACACGGTCGCCTCGTTGCCATTGTTGTAGCTGACCACGTTCCAGGGCGTGCTCTCGAGCGTGACGGCGGCCTGGGGTGTGAACGTCATGGTCTTGGCACCGCTCGTGTCATAGAGGGAGAGCTCCGTGCTCGTGGCCGTGTAGCTGCCGGTCTGCTGGAAGAGGGTCATGAAGGTCGTCTCGAGGGCGCTCTGGACGGGTCCGCAGCCCATCAGCGTCGATGCCAGCGGCCCGATCGTGAGCGTGCTGCCCGACGCGACGTACGGCCCGCTGTAGCCATTGCAGCCATTGCTTCCGGAAACCTGTCCTTCAGCGAAGGTCGCGGTGGCGGCGACCTCATCGGGGACGGGCACCGCAGCGCCCCCGGCGAGGTACGTCGAAAGCTGCCAGGCGAGGCCATCGAGCTGGCCGCCTTGCGCGGCGCCGATGGCGTTGCAGCCGCTGATGGCGACCAGGCTGACAGCGGCGAGGGCCAGGATCCTGCGTCGCATGAATCGATCTCCGTGGCGCGAGATGTCGAGGGCGCGCCCCGAGTCGGGCACCGCCGGCAGACGGCCCGGAGGGTAGCACGGTTCCAGCGTGGTCTCTGGCCCAGTGCGGCTCAGATCTCCCGACGGCGGAAACTGAGCGCCGCCAGACCGAGGATGAACCCGAACCAGGCCAGCACCCAGACCAGGAAGGTGGTCGGCGGTGGGGTCTCGACGACGAATGGGAAGGCAGCCGTCAGCGGCCCGGCCTGGTCGACGAGCAGGAGCAGCTCCCGTGGTTGAAGGTGGTACACGACCCCACGCCAGAGGCCGTCCGTCGGGAGCAGCAGGCGGCTCAGCTCCCCGACCTGTGCCACGGTCGGCTCCCCGATCGCGGTGCCGATGCCGCCGATGATGCCCCCGATCCAGGCCAGGCCGAAGATGGCCAGGCAGGCCACGCCGGCGGTGATGGCCGACAGCCGCGTGCTGAGCAGGATCGTCAGCGTCAGCAGGATGAGCGCCTGGCCACAGAGGTAGACGAGGGCATAGGCCGGGTCGGGTGGCGTATAGCCGGTCAGAGCCCCGACGACGACCAGCTCGATGATGCCCGAGAGCGTGGCGTAGACGCAGACGAGCACCGCGATGCCCAGCCACTTGCCGAGCAGATAGGTGGTCCGGCCGATCGGTCGCGCGAGGATGGTCAGCGCGACACCCGACTCCAGCTCACCGGCGATGACCGGGGCCGCGATGAAGACGGCGCTGAGAGCGAGGATGAAGCTGAACATGAAGGTCACGAGGATGAGCAGCTGGGCGTAGATGAAGGTCAGCGCCAATTCGCCCGTCACGCCGCCCGCCTCGATCGTCCCGCCCGGGGCTTCCGACAGCAGTGCTT
Source organism: Candidatus Limnocylindrales bacterium (assembly GCA_040514195.1). Taxonomy (GTDB): domain Bacteria; phylum Chloroflexota; class Limnocylindria; order Limnocylindrales; family CSP1-4; genus CSP1-4. The sequence goes on from JBEVDC010000225.1 coordinate 4,383, forward strand.
CGCGGACCTGACCGAACCCCCATGCAGAGAGCGCGACCGAGGCCGCGGTGATCAGGATGAGGACGAGGAAAAGCCGCCGTCGCGCTGCCTCGCGGATCGTCAGCCAGGCGATGTCGACCAGCGGGGATGTCACGGCCCCGCCTCGTCAGTGGCTGGGCCCGTCGTATCTGAGGGCACACCCGCCCACGTCGGTGCATCTCCGTTCGGTCTCGGGGCCCCGACCGCCTGCGCGAATCGCTCCTCGAGCGTCGCCTGGCGGGGCTCGACTGCGTGCACCCTGCCGCCGGCCGCGACGAGGGTCGCCACGACATCCGGCACCCGGGCGGGATCGAGGCCCTGGATCTCGAGCAAGCCGTCAGCCTCCCTGACCGGCCCGAAAGACGCCAGCACGTCACCGGCCGGACGATCGAGCCCCGTCACACGGACCCGCAGATGATGCTCGGAGAGCAGGTCGGCGAGCGGACCGGCGGCGACCACGCGGCCGTGGTCCAGGATGACGACACGGTCGCAGACACGCTCGACTTCGGTCAGCAGGTGCGAGTTGAGGAAGATGGTCGTGCCCCGCTCACGCAGGCCGTGGAGGATGCCGCGCATCTCCAGGCGCCCGACGGGGTCGAGGGCAGATGTCGGCTCGTCCAGGAAGATGACCGCCGGGTCGCCGAGCAGGGCGACGGCGAGGCCGAGCCGCTGCTGCATACCCTTGGAGTAGCCGCCTACCCGATCGCCCGCGCGCTCGCTGATGCCGGCCGCGCCGAGTGCCGCGTCGATCTGCGGCCCCCAGGTCGGACGGGCCAGTCCGGCGAGCCGGCAATGGACCGCCAGCACTTCCCGACCTGTCAGCCAGGCCTGGTAGCGGAAGAGCTCCGGCAGGTAGCCGACGTGTCGTCGCGCCTCGCGGTCGCCGGCCGGGCGGCCGAGCAGGCTGGCCTGACCAGAGCTGGGTCGCGCCAGACCAAGCAGCAGTTTGACCGCCGTCGTCTTGCCCGCGCCGTTGGGACCGAGGAAGCCGAAGACCTCGCCGGCAGGCACGCGCATCGACAGGCCATCGAGGGCCACGGTGCGCCCGTACCGTTTGACGAGGTCGACCGTCTCGATGGCAGCGCCGGCCACGGCGGGGTCGCCAGCCAGCGACGGGGCACCGGCCGGCGGAGCGGCGGTCATAGGGAGGTCGCGGCGTGCATCTGCGACCTCGTTGCGAGCGAGCCGGAGGTGGCCTAGGCCTCCTCGGTCTCCGCCTCGGCGTCTTCCTCGGCCTCGGCTTCGGCGCCTTCCTCGGCCTCCGCCTCGGCAACGACCGGCGCCTCCTCGACGCGTGGCGGCTGGACCCGCAGCACGATGTCGCCCGGATCGGTGATCAGCGTCACCGTCGGCGGCAGTGGCAGGTCGCCGGCGTGGATGACATCGTCGTAGCCCACCAGCGGCGAGATGTCCGCCTCGAGCGTCTGCGGGAGATCGGCCGGCAGGGCGCGGACCTTGACGCCATCGAGCTGGTGGAGGAGGGTGGCGCCGAGCTTTTCGACCGCGAACGACTCCCCGATGGCGACCACGCGGACGTCGACGGTCATCTCCTCGGTCATGGTCACGAGGTAGAAGTCGACGTGGACGGCCTTGCGCTTGACCGGATGCTCGGCGATCTGGTGGACGAGCACGGGTCGCGCCCTGCCGCCGTCGATCTTGAGATCGAGGAGCGTGTTGCGACCATGATGTCGGCGCAGGTCGTCGAACGCGCGGGCATCGACCTGGATCGACTCGGAGTCATGCCCATGGCCATAGACCACGGCCGGCAGGATGCCGTCGCGGCGCAGGCCGGCGACCTTCTTGCCGAGGATGACGCGTCGCTGGGCCACGAGTTCGGGTCGAGTGCTCACGGTGTCGGGACCTCACGGGGACGGGCGCGACGCGCGCCTGTGGCGCGCGGCGGAACGGTACTGATTGGGGCCGGAATGGTACCAGATGGCCCTCGATGTACCATGCGCCGCGACCATGGCTGCCACCATCCTCATCGTCGAAGACGAGCACGCGGTCGCCCGCGGCGTGCAGTACGCCCTGCAGCAGGAGGGCTACGACGTGTCCCTCGCCCGGAGTGGCGAGGAGGGCCTCGAGTTCGCCACCCAGAAGGCGCCGGACCTCATCATCCTCGACGTGCGCTTGCCGGGCATGGACGGCTTCGAGGTCTTGCGGCGGATGCGGGCGGCGGGATCTAAGGCGCCCGTCCTCTTCCTGACCGCCCGGGATGACGAGGTCGACAAGGTCATCGGCCTGGAGCTTGGTGCCGACGACTACCTGACCAAGCCGTTCGGCCTGCGGGAGCTGATGAGCCGCATCAAGGCGCTCCTGCGCCGCGCCTACGGAGACCTGGCCGATGCGGGCGGCGGACGCATGATCCGACACCGCGACCTGGTCATCGACCTCGAGCGCCGGCGGGTGCAGCGCGGCGACCGACGCGTGGCCCTGACCGCGACCGAGTTCGACCTCCTGCGCCACCTCGCTTCGCGTCCAGGTCGCGTCTATACCCGCGGCGAGCTGCTCGAGCTGATCCGCGACTACGACGCGCTGGACCAGGACGAGAAGACGATCAACGTCCACATCAGCCACCTGCGCGAGAAGCTCGAGGACGATCAGGGCGACCCGGTCTTCATCCTCACCGTGCGCGGCGTCGGTTACGCCTTCGCCGAGCGCTGAGGCGCTCGGTCGCGTGCGGCGCTTCTTTCCCGGGACGCTCCGGGCGAGGCTGACGCTCGCCTTCGCGGCGGTCGTGGCCATCGCGCTGGCGCTCGTGCTCGTCTCGTTGCCGCGTCTCCTGGACGACTACTTCGTGCAACAGGAGGAGAAGAACCTCGCCTCGCGGGCGCAGACGATGCAGGTCCTCATCCAGCTCCGGCTGACCGACCGGCTACGTCTGGACAGCGACGACCCACAGCCGGTCCTGGCGCCGACGACACCGGTGCGAGTCTCGGCCTGGACGACGAGGGCGCTTGGCAGGCCGGACGACCCCGATGGCTTCCTCAATAACCTGACCCAACTCGTGGCCCAGGCCGACGTGCTGCTCACCATCTCCGAGTCGCCGGCCAAGCCGCTTCCCGTGGCCGGCAGCTTCGACGTGCCGGTGACGGCGGTCGAACCTGAGCCCGGCCAAGCGCGTGACGCCATCATCGCCAGCACCTCGTCCTTCACGGTCAGCGATCCCTGGTGGTCCCAATTCGACGGCACGGCGCCCGAACGCCTCTTCACGATGCGCCTCTCGCAGCCCTACACCTACCGGCTGCAGACGCTCGGCAATCTCGTCGGCGTGCTGATCATCGCGGCCAGCGCGGCCCTGCTCGTGGCAGTCATCGTCTCTGCCGTCATCGCCGACCGACTGACCGTCCCCATCCGGCGGCTGACACGAGCCTCGCGCGCGCTGGCAGAAGGCGACTTCACCTCCCGCGTCGAGGAGCGAGATGACGGTGCGCCGGAGGTCGCAGAGCTCGCCCACGCCTTCAATCGAATGGCGGAGCGACTGGAAGAATCGGTCACCTTCATCCGGCGCGACCGTGATCGGAGCCGCGACTTCCTGGCGGACGTCAGCCACGAGCTTCGGACGCCGATCGCCGCCTTGCGCACGTTCAACGAGCTGCTCCAGGAGGGTGCTGCAAATGATGTCGGCACGCGCGACGAGTTCCTGGCGTCCAGCCAGCAACAGATCGATCGCCTCGATTGGCTGTCGACCAACCTGCTCGAGCTGTCGAAGCTCGATTCCGGGCTCGTGGCTCTCGACCTCCGACCCGACGACCTCCGGGCGGTCGTGGAGAGCTCACTCGCCCAGGCCGAGCCAGCGGCACGACGCAAGCGTGTCTCGCTGCAGGCCGACCTGCCGGGCGCGCCGGTCCGCCAGCGGCATGATCCTCAGCGCATCGGCCAGGTGCTCACGAACCTCATCGGCAACGCGCTCAAGTTCACGCCACCCGGCGGCAACGTGACGGTCGGTCTCGAACCGGTGGAAGACGGTGCCATGCTGATCGTGGCCGACACGGGCGTGGGGATCGACGCCGACGAGCTGCCGCATGTCTTCGATCGCTTCTACCGCGGCACGCTGGCGAACCGGGAGCGTGGCACGGGCTCCGGCCTGGGCCTCTCGATCGTGCGCTCCGTGGTCGAGATGCACGGCGGCTCGGTCTCAATCGAGTCGACGCTCGGCGAGGGGACCCGCGTGAACGTCCACCTGCCGCGCGAGGTGACGGTATCTTCACCCACCTGAAGCCGGCAGTGAACCCACGTCAGTCATGCTCCTGCTCCCGAGCCGTAAGGGACGACTCGCGCGACTGACGGAGTCATGAACCCGATGACCGATCCACAGCAGCCCGGCGAGCCGCCTGCCGCCCGGGTCACCGGCCCCGAGCCGACCCGTGACGCCTCCGACACGTTCGCCACCCCGTCCTTCACCCCGCCGGCGGAGCCGAGCCGCCCCCAGTGGGCGGCGCCGCCACCCGAGTCAACGACACCGAGCAAATGGATGGAGCCCGTCCCGGCGCCCGCACCGAGCTCGGCTTCCCAGGCTGACGACAGACGTCGCGGCCCAGCGATCGGACCGTTGCTCGCGGTCGCGCTCATCGCCGCCGTCGTCACCTCGGCCGGCCAGCTGCTCGTCCTGCAGGCCGCCGGCGTCTTCGGGCCGGACGCCAGCCCGACCGCCGTCACGGGCCGTCAAGTCGGCCAGACGACCGTCGAGCTGGACGAGGAGTCGGCCGTCATCCGATCCGCGGCGGCCGTCAGCCCGGCCATCGTGACCATCACCAGCCGAGCGACCGGTGAGGTCGACCCGAGCACCCAACCGAGCGCCGATGACCCCTTCTCGCTGCCCCGGACCGGCGTCGGCTCCGGGATCATCTACGATGCCGCGGGTTGGATCCTGACCAATCGCCACGTGGTAGCGGGCTCCGCAGCCGTGACCGTCAAGCTCAATGACGGGCGCGAATTCCCCGGCACCACGTACGGCATCGACACCCTGACGGACCTGGCCATCGTCAAGATCGAGGGCGCCGACCTGCCCGTGGCGCCGCTCGGTGACTCCACCAAGCTTGAGATCGGCCAGCTGGCCATCGCCATCGGCAGTCCGCTCGGCGACTTCGCGAACAGCGTCACGACCGGCGTCGTGAGTGCGACCGGTCGCGCCATCGTCGTCAACGACGAGGCGACCGGACAGCCGCGCCGACTGCGCAACCTGATCCAGACGGACGCCGCCATCAACCCCGGTAACTCGGGTGGTGCATTGGTCGACTCACTCGGCCAGGTCATCGGCGTCAACACGGCCGTGGCCGGCAGCGCGCAGGGCATCGGTTTCGCCATCCCCATCGAGATCGCCAAGCCGCTCCTCAAGCAGGCTCTTGCCGGTGAGCCGCTCTCTCGCCCGTATATCGGCATCAGCTACACGTCCGTCGACCCGCAGGTCAAGCGCGAGTCGAATCTGCCCATCGACTACGGCGCCTGGGTCTCGGCGAGCGCCGGCGGCGGCTCGGGCGTCACGTCGGGCGGCCCGGCCGAGAAGGCTGGCCTCGAGAACGACGACATCATCACCGCCATCGAGGGCCAGCGCATCGACATCGGTCACTCGCTGGAGGACGTTCTCGTCCGCTACCGGCCGGGTGACACGATCACGCTGACCGTGCTGCGTGACGGCGCGACGCTGGACGTCAGGGTCACGCTGGGCACCCGTCCGAGCGACCTGGAATAGCCAGCCGCCGGGCGATGCGCCCGGCCGAATCATGGGCCGACGCGGGCCTTCCCATCCGCTGAGGCACGACGCGACCCGGTGTCCGTCCCGGCGCCGGGGCGCGTTCCCCGGATCGGGGATCCTCGAGGCGCCGTCCGCGACACGGCGCCTCGAGGTCATCCTGGACGCGGTGAGCGACGCCGGCGGTTGGCGGTCGAGCGGGTGCGACGGATCTCGACCTCGGCATGATCGAGCGTTCCGCTGACCGGCACCCGCAGCTTGCGGACGCGAACGACGACCTCGGTCACCCGGTGGGCAGCAAGGATCTCGTGGGCGATGCCCTCGGCGATGGTCTCGAGGAGCCGGAAGTTGGTGGCCTCGACCAGGTCGCGGCAGAGGTCGAAGACCTGGCCGTAATCGACCGTCCTGGCCAGGTCGTCGTCGGTGCCGGCGGGTTGGAGGTCGAGGTAGAGCTCCACGTCGACCTCGAACGGCTGCAGCGTCGCACGCTCCTCATCCGAGACACCGTGGCGCCCGTCGAAGCGCATCCTGCTGAGCACGATCCGGTCACTCATCAGGAGCTCGCCTCTGTCGTAGTGGCGGCATGGCGCACGATCGCGTCGGCCATGCGGGCCGCTCTCAGGTTCGCGCGGACGTCGTGGACGCGGATGATGTCCACGCCGGCCGCGACACCGAGGGCGGTCGTGGCCAGCGTTCCCTCCAGCCGCTCCGAGGCGGGCAGGTCGAGGACCCGGCCGACGGTCGACTTCCGGCTGACGCCCAGCAAGATCGGTCGTCCCAGCGATCGCAGGATGGCCAGCTCGCGAAGGAGGGCCAGATTCTGTTCGGCGGTCTTGCCGAAGCCGATGCCCGGATCCACGATGCACTGCTCCCATGGCACGCCAGCGTCGAGGGCCCGATCGATGGCCCGCTGCAGGTCCGCGACGACCTCGGCCACCACGCTGCGATAGCGCGCCTCGACGCGGTCGTGCATCAGGACGATGGGGACGCCGTGCTCGGCGGCGACCCGGAAGAGCGCCTCGGACGGGTCGGTCACCGCGGCAATGTCGTTGATCAACGCGGCGCCCGCGGCCAGGGCGGCCTCGGCGATGGCGGCCCGCCTCGTATCCACGCTGATCGGCAGGCCGGGTCGTGCGCGGTGGACGGCGGCGAGGCCCTCGAGGATGCGACGCCGCTCCTCGGCCTCGGCCACCGGCTGGTGGCCTGGTCGGGTCGACTCCCCGCCGATGTCGACGAGATCGGCGCCGGCTTCGGCCATGGCCGTGGCCTGGGCGACGATGGCCTGGGCGACGGTCGGCTGGGTCCCGGTCCCGGCGGCGTCGGAGGCCAGCAGCCCGTCCCCGCTGAAGGAGTCGGGCGTGGCATTGACGATGCCCATCACGTAGGTCCGCTCCCCCCATGCGAAGGTCGCTCCGCCGATGACGAGGGGCGCCGGGCGCGCCGGGGAGATGCCGGAGGCGGCGGCCACGGGCAGCGTCACGAAGGGCGTGGCGTCGGCCATCTCGCGCTGGTCACCCCTCTGCTCGACCGCCCGACGTCGGCGGGCTCGGCTCACATCCTGTCATCGGTATCGACGAGGCGCCCACGGACGGCGCCCACGAGGTAGAGCGAGCCCGCCACGAGGAGCGGGCCGCCGTCCCTGCGGACCGACCCGAGGGCTTCGTCGAGGGCGGCCTCGACGGTCTCCCGAGCTACGACCTCGTGCCCGGCGCGAATGTCAGCGGCCGCGCGCCAGGCGCTCGCCAGGTCTGTGGCGGGCATCGCGCGCGGAGCGTCGATCCGCGTGGTGATGATACGCGCCCCGCGCAGGGCCTCCGACCCGGCCAACCCTTCGACCATGCCGGCGACGTCCTTGTCGCTCATCAGCCCGAGCAGGAGGGTCGGCCGCCCCGGGGAGAGGCTGGGCCTGAGCTCATCGAGCGCCTGCACGAAGGCCTGCACACCGGCCGGGTTGTGGGCACCGTCGAGCAGCACGTCCGGCGCGTCCGGGTCGGCTCCATCGACGGCTGCGGGCCCCGCTCGGCCGTCTGATCGGAGCGCCAGCAGCTCGAGGCGTCCGGGCCACCGAGCCCCAGCCAGCCCCGCGCGCACCGCGTCGCGCGAGACATCGGCGATGCCGGCCTCCCGCAGGGCGTCGATGATGGCTGCCGCGACAGCTGCGTTGGCCGCCTGGTGGCGGCCGAGGAGGCGGAGCCGCACGTCGCCCAGGCTATCGAGCCGGACCCGAAGACCGGCGCGATCCATGCCCAGGACCAGCGCGGGCTCGACGATCGCCAACGGCACGCCGAGGCGAGCCGCCCGCCTGCGGATCGGTGCCAGCCCTTCACCGCTGGCTCCCGTCACCGCGCGATCGCCGCGCTTGATGATGCCGGCCTTCTCGCGTCCGATGGCGGTCAGGCTGGATCCGAGGTAAGCCATGTGGTCGAGCGCCACGTTGGTCACCGCGGCCACGCCGCCATCCCACGCGTTCGTCGCGTCCAGCCGCCCGCCCAGGCCGACCTCGACCACGGCGACCTCGACGCCGGCCCGGTGGAAGGCCAGGAATGCGGCCGCGGTCAGGACCTCGAACTCGGTCGGCGCGCCGTGGCGCGCAGCCACCTCCTCACTGGCTGCCAGCGCTGCCTGCAACGCAGCGGCGAAGTCGGACGGCGCCATGAGGCGGCCGTCGATCGCGATCCGCTCACGGTACTCGACGAGATGGGGCTTGGGCATCTGGCCGACTCGCAACCCGCCGGCCATGAGGACTGACCCGACCATGGCCTGGACGCTGCCCTTGCCGTTGGTGCCAGCGATGAGGGCGCCGCGCAATCCAGCCTCTGGCGCGCCGAGCACGCGCAGTAGCGCTCTCGTCCGTCCAAGGCCGAGCCTGACCCCGAAGCGGCCGCGCGCGCGGAGCGCGTCGATGACCTCGCCGAGCGCGTCCTCGCCGGGTGCCATGATCCGCGGCACGCCCCTCAGCGGCGCGTCAGGTCGTCCTCGTAGAAGACGCACTGGTTGAAGCGCGGGGAGAGGCAGATGTCCGCCACATAGCCTTGCTCGAGATGGACGCCGCCTCGCAGCTGGCAGCGGCTGACCGTGGTGTCCTGGCGCATGAGTGCCTTGAGCAGGTGGGGGGCCTGGATGGGGATCGCGCCACGCACGCCGGTCATGTAGAAGTGCGGACAGACGTTGCGCCGGAGGTTCGGCAGGCCGAAGCCGGTGCGCTGGACCATGGGCATGGCAGCCGAGGTACGCGCGGGCAGGAGACCGAGCGCGGCCGGCGTCGCTCGCGCGATGGGGCCGGGTGGTGGCGGAGGCGGTCGACGCCGACCCAGCTCGCCAGCTGGCGATGCCGAGGGCCGACGAACCGATGACTCCATCCCACCTCCCTCGATGACCCCGGACCACGCCGGACGGCCACAGGGTACACCGGACCCTGGACCGGGACGGGCCGTGCGAGAATGACGCCCGCATGACCGCCAGCAAGCGTCCGCGTCGGGTGGACCACCGCGCCGCTACTGCACGCCGGCCCCAGCCGCCGATCGCACGTCGATCGCCCGTCCAGGGCCGTTATGCACCGCCGAGTGCCGAGCGCTTGACGCGCCACCGCACGGTGGAATCGGCCGGCGCGCTGCCGGGCGCAGCGCGCGCGATCCTCCTGGTGGCTGTGATCGCGCTGGCCGGCGCATTCGCGCTCGTCCTGACGGGCGCCATCGGGTCCGCCGTGGCCGGGCTCGGCGGCTCCATCGGCGGCCTCTTCGGCGACCTGACAGACTCTCCGACGCCTTCCGCGACCGACGTCTCGGCACCGCAGGCGGCGCCGAGGCTCGAAGCGCCGGACGACCCCTATACCAGCAACGAGGCTTGGGACCTGCGCGGGCTGCTGCCGAGCGGTGTCGCCGGCTCGGAGGATCTCCTGCTTCGCGTCTTCGTCGGCAACGAGCAGGTGGACGAGGTGCCGGTGCCGCAGACGACCGACTTCCTGGTCACCGCTGTGCCCCTCGTCGAAGGGGAGAACGAGATCAGCGCCGCCATCGTGGGTCCGGACGGTGAGGGGCCTCGTTCGGCGCCCATCGTCATCATCCTCGACACCGAGGACCCCGGGCTGTCGATCAGCGCGCCCAAGGACAAGGCCCGCGTCAAGGCGACGACCCAAGTCGTCAACGTCAAGGGCAAGACCCAGCCAGGCGCCAGCGTCGCCGTCCGCAACGCCAACACCGGCGGCTCGGCGAGCGAGGACGCCAAGGACGACGGGACGTACGAGATCAAGATCGGTATCGCCGACGGCACGAACACACTGACCGTGACGGCCACCGACCGGGCCGGCAACGAGACGACCAAGACCATCTCGATCCTCCGGGGGGGCGGCAAGCTGACGGCCAGGGTCGGCGTCAGCCCTGGCCGCATCAAGGCCTCGAGGCTGCCTGAGCCGCTCGTCGTGCGAGCGACCGTGGCCGACGTCGGCGGCAAGCGCGTGCCGGGCGCGACCGTCACCTTCAGCCTCTCGCCGCCGGGTCAACCGACGTCCACCTACACGACCGAGACGAATAGCAACGGCGTCGCCACCTGGCGCCTCACGCTGCCGAAGGCCGGCACGATCAAGGGGCCGGGGCTGGCCACGGCCAACGTGACGCTCAAGGACGGACGCAAGATCTCAGGTTCGATCGCCTTCGAGGTCTACTAGGGACGAGTCAGACGACGGCGCCGGGCGCGCCGACGCTCAACCGCTACGCGGTGCGATCTCGAACAGCTCGGCCCGACCGTCGTCGCCCGCCGGCACCAGCAGGCGCCGCTCTTCCCAGCACGGCCGGACCTCGTCAGCTCGCACCGGTGCGAGGCGTCGATCGGCGCCACAGATGCCCAGGACGCCGGCGACGCCGCGTCGGAAGTGGGAACAGGTCGAGCAGCTCGTGGAGGAACGGGAACATACCCAGCACCGGGCAGCCTCCGGTTGGGGCGTGCCGCAGTGCGGACAACGCCAGTTCGCCATGGCGCGGAGTGTAGCTGCCTTTCGGGCGCGTGCCTACTGATTCGTGAGCGTGTCGACGCTCATCGAGCGTGCACACGAGTCGATCGGACGTTCGAGTCGCCCGCCCCGAGCCAGCAGGCCGGTTTCAGCCACGCTCCCTACGGAGGGCAGGTCGGCAGGCTGGCGGGGTCGTAGAGGTCGAGGTCGATGCGGGTGCCCGGCGGCTCCTGGCTGCCCGGGTCCGGACTCTGGCCGCCGACCGTCCAGGTGGAGTCGAAGCCCGGCAGAGCGGTGACCGTCCCGAGCGTGAACCCATCGGCCTCGAGCTGCGCCTGGGCATCGGAGAATGGGAGACAGCGATAGTCGCCAACGGTCAGGTCTGCGACCGGCGTGGCAGTCGGGGCTGGTGACGGTGTCGGTGTCGGCGCCTCCGTCGGCGCCAGGGTCGGCTCCGGTCCGCTCGAGAGGATGTAGTCGATGGGCGTGCCAGCGGCGACGATGATGCCCGCCCGAGGGACCTGCGAGACGATCAGGCCCTCGGCCACCGTGTCGCTGAACTCCTCGGTCACCTCACCCGGCGTGAGCCCATCGGTGATCAGCAGGGCGATGGCCGCCTGCTCGGTCTGGCCGACGAGGTTGGGGACGGCGACGTCGCCAGGCCCGGTCACGACCGTCACGGTGACCTGGCCGCCGAGCGGCAGTTCCTCGTCGGCGGCGGGGTCCTGCTCCACGACCGTGCCGGGATCCTTCTCCGGATCCACGACGGGCTCGGGTGCGATGACCATCACGAGCCCGACGCCCGTGATGGCGGTCTCGGCTTCGGTCACGGGCAGATCGATGACGTTGGGCACGACGACCAGCTCGACCGACGCGGACGGTGATGGACTCTCGCCGCCATCGCCGCCGAGCCCTCCGAGGAGGAAGAAGACGGCGGCACCGGCCGCGATGAGGATGCCGAGGCCGAGGAGGGCGGCGCCCCAGGTCCAGCGACTGGCGCCCTCATCGTCATCGAACTCATCGTCGTACGGCCCCGATGGCGGCCCGGAGCTGACCCCGACGGCCGGCGGCGGGCTGATGACAGTCGGCTCGGCCACGAGCTGAGCGGCCGCCGCGGCGCCGATCACGGCGGGCGCCGTCGAGTGCGCCTGGAGGCCCGACAGGAAACGACCGAGCGCATCGGAAAAGGCGCCGGCCGAACCGAAGCGCTGGGCGGGGTCGCGGGC
>JBEVDC010000243.1:0-8099 GCA_040514195.1 Candidatus Limnocylindrales bacterium
GACCGGCCTCCATGAGCAGCTGTGGCCAGAGCGTGATGACCGCGCTGAAGCCCCAGGCGGCCAGGGTGCCGATGGCGACCAGGGTGTCCATCGTTGCGTCGCCATGTCGGCCCGCTCGCCAGGCCCCGCGCAGGATGCGCCCACCGGCCCAGAACTGAACGAAGGTCGCCGGCAATAGCACGAGGCGATTGGCGGCCTCCATGCCGAACGGGCGGTCCGGCCAGAACATGACGGCCATGATGCCGAGGGCGATGGCGAGGCTGACGAACGCACGGAGGCGCAGGTCGGCCAGCTCGCGGTCCTTGGCCACGGCTTCGGCATCGACCTCCGCAGCGAGCTCGACCGCGGTCGCCTGTCCCTCGGCCGACTCGGGTCGCACGTCGTAGCCGGCCGCCTCGACCGCTCCCACCAATTCATCGCGACCGGCGACCGCCGGGTCGACACGAACGGTCGCCCGTTCTGTGGCCAGGTTGACGCTGGCCTCGACCACGCCATCCGTCCTCTTGAGGAAGCGTTCGATGCGGTTGACGCACGATGCGCACGTCATGCCCTCGATGGGCAGCACCATCTCGATGGTCTGTGGTGCGATCCGACGGGCAGGAGACTCGCTGGCCATACTCCCGGGGAGTATATCAGCCGCCATACTCCACGGCATGCTGACGACTGGGGGCTCCGCCGGGCCGGCGGTCGCCGTCCTGGCCACCGAAGCGAGCCCATGGGGACCGGTGCACGTGGTCGCCACGAACGACGGCGTGGCAGCGGTAGAGCGGGACTGGTCGGCGGAGGCCGTCGGCCGGCGAGTCGGACAGCGGCTTGGCGGCCGCGTCGAAGTCGTCGGATCGGACGGTGCGGCGGTCCATGGCGAGCGCGCTCGCCTCCTGCGTGCCGGCCTCGACGCGGTAGCAAAGGTCGTCGACGGCCACGAGCCACCCATAGGGTTGCCGCTCGATTGGCGCGGCGTCTCGGCCTGGGACCGGCGGGTCCTCGAAGGAGCTCGCACGCTGCGGCGCGGCCAGGTCACCGCCTACGGACGCCTGGCCCGGCGTATCGGGGCACCTGGCGCCGCTCGCGCCGTGGGTGCAGCGCTCGGTCGCAATCCCTATTGGTTGCTCATCCCATGTCACCGCGTCGTCGCCGGCGACGGCTCGATCGGCGGCTACGGCGGCGGTACGGATGCCCTCGACGTCAAGCGCGACCTGCTGGCGCTCGAGGGGGTCTCTGTCCCGGTCGTCGCCCTGACTGACTGACGGGATCACACACACGAACGGAGGACACGCACATGCCGACGCCAGAGGAACAGACCGCGGCCATGATCGAGAACCTGCCCGCCACGACCGGTCGAAGCCTGGCCGAGTGGTCGCCGCTCGTCCGGGAGTCAGGCCTGGAGAAACACGGTCAGATCGTAGCCATGCTCAAGGCCGACTACGGGCTGACCTATGGATACGCGAACCTCATCGCCCTGGCGGTCCGGGGCGGCGGCTCGCTCGAGTCCGACGGCGCCGCGTTGGTGGATGCTCAGTACGCCGGCAAGAAGGCGGCGTTACGCCCCATCCTCGACCGCATCCTCGAGACCGTCATGCCGTTCGGGCCTGACGTGGACATCGCACCCAAGAAGTCCAGCGTCAGCCTGCGCCGGTCGAAGCAGTTCGCGCTCGTCGAGCCGACGACCGCGACGCGGGTCGACCTGGGCATCAACCTCAAAGGGGCAGCTGCGACCGGTCGCCTGGAGGAGGCCGGTGGCATGTGCACCCATCGGATCCGCCTCACCGACGCCGCCGAGGTGGATGCTGAAGTAGCCGCCTGGCTTCGAGAGGCCTACGACCGCACCTGACGCGCCCCCAGACGCCGAAGCTCGAGAGTCCAGCCCGGGAGCGGGTCCCTAGCGGCCCACCGGGCGCATCGGGAATACGCCGACGACGATGGGCACCTCGGGGTCGTGGCCGAGCTCGAGGCCGACTTCACCCTGGCGGACGAGGTCGGACATGAATCGGCCTTCGCGCTCGGGCAGGCCGATGTATGCGCGACCATCGGGCGTTTCGATGCAGGTCACATCGTCGCACTCACCGTTCAGCTCGAAGCGGCGCCGCAGCTCGTGCAGCGGGACATACGGCCGCGACTTGATGAAGCGCCGGAGCTGGGCTGCCGTTGTGCCGCGATCCTGCTCGCCGTTCATACCCTGTGGACCGGATCGCAGCTCAGGTTGGTCGACCACGGCCGGACCGGGCTCGATCGGGGCGTTGGCGGTCGAGGTCGGCACGATGTGGTCGTTGGGCTCGATCATCGCTTCAGATCCAGGTTGTCGTCGCCGGGGCTCGCCGGCGAACGTGGTCTCCGATGATACGCCCCGGCGTCCGGCTGCGCTGCGGACGACGGCTCAGGCGCCGGTGACGACGTAGAGGTCGCGGCTCGACCGGTTCATGGCGTCCGCTCCGTTCACGCCGCAGACCACGATGTCCTCGATGCGGGCGCCGTCCCGGCCGTCGACGTAGATGCCCGGCTCGATGCTGAAGGCATGCCCGACCTGGAGCGGTTCGGCGTTGCCGGCCACGATATAGGGATCCTCATGGACCTCGAGCCCGATGCCGTGGCCCGTCCGATGGATGAAGCGGTCGCCGTAGCCGGCCTCGGTAATGACGGACCGGGCGGCGGCGTCGATGGCCTGGCACTCGATGCCGGGCCGCACGGCCATCGTCGCTTCTGCCTGGGCGCGCTGGAGGACCGCGTAGCGGGCCAGGAAGTCGGGGTCCGGGCTGCCACGCTCGCCTGTCACCCAGATCGTTCGCGTCGTGTCGGAGCAATAACCCTGTCGCACGCCGCCGATGTCGAGGACGATCGCCTCGCCCGCCATGCTGGCGTCGCCGTTCGCGATGATCCGTCGATCGCCAGGCGCATGATGCGGGGAAGCCGAGTTGGGGCCGGAGGCGACGATGGCGAAGGCCGCTTCGTCATGTCCCTCGTCCACCAGGCGGTCACGAACCTCGTGGGCGACCTCTGCCTCGCTGCGCCCGGCCAGCCGCCCAGCGGCGATGGACTGGACGACCCGGTCGGCGGCCAGGCCGGCCGCGCGCAGGCGCTCGATCTCATCGCCGTCCTTGACCGCTCTGAGCTCGGCCATGGCCTCGGTCGCGAGTCCGAATGTGGCGTCGGCCAGGCGGGCCTGGAGCCTGAGTGTGTGGAGCGCCCACAGGTGGTCGGAGAGCAGGAGCCGGCCGCGCCGCGCCGATGGCAGTGCGGTGGCGACAAGCCCCGTCGGGTCGTGCGTCTCGTCCCAGGTCGCGATCTACACCAGGCCCGCGGCGCCGGCCCGCGACGTGGCGGCCGGCATGCGCTCAAGGCGCGGCACGACGAGCGTGGCCGGACCATCCGCGGGCAGGACCAGCATCGTCAGGCGCTCGAGTGGCATGGCGGCATAGCCGGTCAGCCAGCGAAGCTGCGGCCCGACGCCGATGAGGAGCGCCGCCGCGCCCCGATCTCGGGTCGCCTCCCGAGCCGCGGCCATCCGCTCTGCGAATCTATTGGCCGGGATGGTGCCGACCCCGCCGCTGGTCATGGGACGGCCTCCATGGCGGCCTGCATCCAGGTGGCGATCACTGCGGGGCCGTCATCGTGCAGCTTTCGATATGCGAGGACCTTGCTCGCCCCGGCCGCCAGTGCGCGTTTGCGCAACCCGACGTCGTCATGGTTCGCGACGGCCAGGACCGGTAACCCGGCCGCTCTGAGGCAACGGATGACGGCGACGGGATCGGCGGTGATGAGGGCGGTATCGACGACGGCGCCGTCACAGCCCGCGATCGCGGTGGACTCGCTGGCGATCGCGCTGGCGTCGACATCGAGCGCAGCGGCCGTGTCGCGGAGCACGACGGCGGCACCACCGACGCGGCGCGGTTCGGCGCCCGCGCGGCGCACGGCGTCGGTCAGCCGGCTGGACCAGATGAGGTCGTCGGCGACGACGGCGATGGTGGTCATCGGCACGATGATAGCCGGGCGTCCTCCCAGGCGGTCGGGGGTAGACTCCGCACTGTGAGCACGAGCAGCGGCCTCAGCGCCGGCAGCACCCCGGGTCCCGGCGTCAGTCGTGAGTCGACGTCGCTGGCCAACCGGGACCTGCGAAGCGAACGCGTGGGTGTGGTCATGCGCCGCGACCCGATCGTCGTCACCAGCGGCACGTCGGTCGGCGCCGGCATCGGGGCCATCCAGAGCGCTCGCGCCGACTGTCTGCTCGTCGCCGCGGGCGACGTCCTGGCGGGCATCCTGACCGAGCGCGACGTGATGCTCAAGATCGTCGGGCGCGACGTGGACCTGGCGACGCCCGTGGACAGCTTCATGACGGCGGGGCCCGACGCCCTGACGCCAGAAGCGACGATGGGCGAGGCGCTGGCGCTCATGGATCGCGGCGGTTATCGCCACGTTCCGCTCGTGGACGCCGCAGGGCGCATCGTGGGCCTGCTCCGTCAGCAGGATATCCTGGCCTACGTCGCGGAAGCGTTCCCTGAGTCGATCCTGAACCTGCCTCCGCGGCCGCACCAACGCCTGCAGGAGCAGGACGGCGCGTGACGACCCGGGTCCAGACCGCCAGCCAACCCGCGGTCCAGGAGCTGGAGCGCGTGACCATCCGCTTCGCCGGCGATTCGGGCGATGGCATGCAGCTGACCGGCACGCAGTTCACGCGCACATCGGCCGTGTTCGGCAACGACATCAGCACGCTGCCCGATTTCCCGGCCGAGATCCGTGCCCCCGCGGGATCGCTGCCTGGCGTGAGCGGCTTCCAACTGAGCTTCTCCAGCAACGAGATCCACACGCCCGGCGACCAGCCCGACGTCCTCGTAGCCATGAACCCGGCCGCGCTCAAGACGAACGTCATGGACCTGCCTGCCGGCGGTGCCCTGATCGTCAACAGCGACGCCTTCACGACCGCCAACCTGACCAAAGCCGGCTACACGAGCGACCCGTTGACCGACGGCTCGCTCAAGGACTACACGCTCTTCGAGATCCCCATCTCGACCCTGAATGCTCGCGCGCTCGAAGGCCTCGAGATGACCTCCAAGCAGGTCGACCTGACCAAGAACTTCTTCGCCCTGGGCGTCATGTTCTGGCTCTACGAGCGCTCCATGGATCCGACGATGCGCTGGATCGAGGACAAGTTCTCGAAGCGCCCCACCGTCGTCGAGGCCAATCAGCGAGCGCTCAAGGCCGGCTACGCCTTCGGCGAGACGACCGAGATCTTCCACACGCACTATCGCGTGGCGCCGGCCCACCTGAAGCCCGGCCGCTATCGCAACATCACGGGCAACGAGGCGACGGCACTCGGTTTCGTGGCCGCCTCCCGCCTGGCCGATCGGCCGCTCTTCTACGGCTCGTACCCGATCACGCCGGCCAGCGACATCCTCCACCAGCTCTCGGGCTACAAGCACTTCGGGGTCAAGACCTTCCAGGCGGAGGACGAGATCGCTGCGATCGGGGCGGCCATCGGGGCCAGCTACGGCGGAGCGATGGGCATGACTGCGACCTCGGGCCCCGGTGTCGCGCTCAAGTCCGAGGCCATGGGCCTGGCCGTGATGGTCGAGCTGCCGCTCGTGGTGGCCGACATCCAGCGCGCCGGGCCAAGCACCGGCATGCCGACCAAGACCGAGCAGGCAGATCTGCTGCAGGTCCTCTTCGGGCGCAACAGCGACTCACCCATGCCGGTCGTCGCGCCGGCCACGCCGGCCGACTGCTTCGACGTGGCCATCGAGGCATGGCGCATCGCACTGACCTACATGACGCCGGTCGTCTACCTTTCCGACGCGTTCCTGGCCACGGGCTCCGAGCCCTGGCGGCTGCCCGACGTCGACGACCTGCCGGCGATCCGGGTCGCCAACGCCAGCGACCGCGCGACGTTCCATCCCTACGATCGGGATCCGGTCACGCTGGCACGACCATGGGCGATCCCTGGCACGCCTGGCCTCGAGCATCGCATCGGAGGCCTCGAGAAAGCCGACATCACGGGCAACGTCAGCTACGACCCGGACAACCATCACCGGATGCAGCTGCTGCGGGCCGAAAAGGTGGCTCGCATCGCCGACTCGATCCCCGACCTGGTGCCCTTCGGCGCGGACCACGGCGAGTTGCTCATCATCGGCTGGGGCTCGACATACGGCGCCATCCGGAGCGCGACGGAACGGCTCCTCGCTGAGGGCCAGAGCGTCGCCCACGTGCATATCCGTCACCTCAACCCGTTCCCGTCCAACCTCGGCACGATCCTCGAGCACTTCGACAAGGTGCTTGTACCGGAGATCAACCTCGGCCAACTCCTGATGCTCCTGCGGGCGCGCTATCTCGTCGACGCGGTGGGTTACGACCGCGTGCGTGGCAAGCCCTTCCGCATCGCCGAGATCCACGAGCGGGCCGAGCAGCTGCTGGCCGGCCGATGATCGAGCTCACCCGCAAGGACTTCGTCTCTGACCAGGAGGTCCGCTGGTGCCCCGGCTGCGGCGACTACTCGATCCTCGCCCAGACGCAGAAGGTCATGCCCGACTTCGGCTACCCCAAGGAGAACATCGTCTTCATCAGCGGCATCGGCTGCTCCGGCCGACTGCCCTACTACATGAACACGTACGGCTTCCACACCATCCACGGTCGCGCCCCGACCCTTGCCACCGGCCTCAAGGCCGCCCGGCCCGACCTCATGGTCTGGGTCATCACCGGTGACGGCGACGCCCTCTCGATCGGCGGCAACCACGTGATCCATGCCATGCGGCGCAACGTGGATGTCAAGCTGGTCATGTTCAACAACCGGATCTACGGCCTGACCAAAGGTCAGGCCTCCCCCACGTCCGAGCTCGGCAAGCGCACGAAGTCCACGCCCGATGGGACCATCGACCGGCCCGTCATGCCGCTCTCGCTGGCGCTGGCGGCCGAAGCGACGTTCGTCGCCCGGTCCGTGGACACGCACACCGAGCATCTCCAGGCGACGCTCGCACGGGCAGGCTTCCACCGAGGCTCGGCGTTCACGGAGGTGCTCCAGAACTGCAACATCTTCAACGATGGTGCCTTCCGTGACTTCACCGACAGGGAGGTTCGCGAGGACCGCATGCTCGTCCTGGAGCACGGCCAGCCGATGATCTTCGGCAAGGATCGCGACCGGGGCATCCGCCTCAACGGCCTCCATCCCGAGGTCGTCCAACTGGGCGGCGGCGTGACCGAGCAGGACCTCCTCGTCCACGACGAGCAGGCCGACGACCCGCACCTCGCCTTCATGCTCTCGCGCATGTGGTGGCCCGAATACCCGGTCCCGGTGGGCGTCCTTCGCGACGTCACGCGGCCGACACACGACGAGCTGATGACCGGCCAGATCGAGGCGGTCGTGGCGCAGCGTGGCGACGGCGATCTCAGGCAGCTGCTCGATAGCGGCGAGACGTGGACGGTCACATGAGACGGCGAGGAGACCGGCGGTGATCTGCCCCGGCTGCCAGTTCGACAACATCGCCGGCTCCGACGAGTGCGAGAACTGCGGTGCAGATCTCCGCTCGACCGGCCTCCCGGCTGGCGCCGGCGGCGATGTCGGGTCCGTGCTGCTGTCCGAGCATCTCGCCGAACTGAACCCCCGCCGGCCGGTGTCCGTCAGACCGGACGACGAGGTGGCCGCGGCCGTCTCGCTGATGCAGGAACACGGCATCGGCTGCGTGACGGTCGAATCGGATCACCTGGTCGGCATCCTGACCGAGCGCGACGTCGTCCTCAAGCTGGCCGGTCGGTCCCTTGACGGGATCCGCGTGCGTGACGTCATGACGCCCGACCCCGTCGTCCTGCGCGGCGACGACACGATCGCGGTCGCCATCCACAAGATGGCGCTCGGTGGCTTCCGGCACATCCCGCTCGTCAGCGGCGGCCGGTCTTCGGGCATCGTCTCGGCGCGGGATCTCTCCCACCACCTCGTCACGCTCATCGGCTAGACGCGAAGCGTGCGGCTGATCAGCGTCCTCGACGACGGCCAGGAGCGGGTCGGCGTCGTCGTCGGGGAGCGGGCGACCCCGGCCGTGGCGATCATGAACGGCGCGCCCAAACCGATGAGCGACCTGCTGGCAGGCGGGCAGGAGCTGCTCGATGCCCTGCGGACCGCG
>JBEVDC010000061.1:0-14930 GCA_040514195.1 Candidatus Limnocylindrales bacterium
TGCAGCACCACCGCCGACCGCCGAACCAGTCGCCGCCAGAGCACCAAAAGCCCGCGCAGTCGCCGCCGTCGCCCCGGCAACGACCGAAGCCGCGCCGCCCGCAGGAGATCGATAGCCGTGCCCAAGATGAAGAGCCACAAGGCCACCCAGAAACGCTTCGGCGTGACGGGCAGCGGCAAGATCGTGCGCGTCAAGGCATGGCGTGGCCACCACCTCGAGATCAAATCGTCGCGCCGCACACGGCGCTATGCCGGCAAGGTCGTGCTCGACAGCACCCACGCTGAACAGATCCGCCGACTCCTGCCATACCTCTAGGAGCTGACGTCATCCATGGCACGTGTCAAGCGCGGCGTCGCCGCACACAAGCGTCACAAGCGGCTGCTGCAGGCAGCTGAGGGTCGCAAGGGCACCCGATCGAAGCTCATCAAGCCGGCGCGGGAAGCGCTCCTGCACGCGATGGCCTACAGCTACGTCGGACGCAAGCAGCGCAAGCGCCAGATGCGCAGCCTGTGGGTCGTCCGTCTGAACGCCGCCGCGCGACAGAACGGCATGACCTACGGCCAGCTCATCAACGGCCTCAAGCACGCCCAGGTGGAGCTGGACCGCAAGGTCCTGGCCGACATCGCCGTGCGCGATGCGGCGACCTTCAGCCGCATCGTCGAGGTCGCCCGCCCCGCCTAACGGCCGGTCGGGCCGCCGCGACGTGGATCTCGCTTCGGTCAGCGCGGATCTCGACGCACTCCGCCGGCGCACCCTGGCGGCCATCGAGGACGCCGACACGATCCATGAGCTCGACGCGGTCGAGCTGTCTGTCATGGGCCGCAAGCAAGGGGAGCTGACCGCCGTCCTGCGCGGCATCGGTGCACTGTCCGCCGAGGAGCGACCCCGAGTCGGCGCCCTCGCCAACGAGCTGCGCATCGAGCTGGAGGCCGCGCTCACGGCCCGCCGCGAGCGACTGGCGGGCATCGCGCTCGAGGTCCGCCTGGCCACCGAGCGACTCGATCCTACGCTGCCCGGACGCCCGCTCCGGCGCGGTTCACTGCATCCCATCGTCGAGACCTCGCGCGAGATCGCGCGGATCTTCGGCGAGTTCGGTTTCGTCGTCTACGACAGCCCGGAGGTCGAGACCGATACGCTCAACTTCCAGGCGCTCAACATCCCTGTCGACCATCCCGCCCGTGACCTGTGGGACACGTTCTACGTCGAAGCCCCGGCCGTCGATGGCGACCGGTTCCTGCTGCGGACGCATACCTCACCCGGGCAGATCCGCGTCATGCGCGGGACCCAGCCGCCGATCCGGGCATTGCTGCCGGGCCGCTGCTATCGCTACGAGGCGGTCGATGCCAGCCGGAACGTGGAGTTCTTCCAGATCGAGGGCCTGATGGTCGACGAGGGCACGAGCCTCGCCCACCTGCGCGGCCTCCTCGACGAATTCGCCCACGCGATGTTCGGGGCCAGTCGCGCGACCCGCTTCCGCCCTGGCTATTACCCATTCACCGAGCCCTCGGTCGCCTTCGACGTCCGCTGCGTCGTATGCGACGGCGCGGGTTGCCCGGCCTGCCAACGCACCGGCTGGATGACCATCCTCGGCGCGGGCATGGTCCACCCGGTCGTCCTTCGCAACGGCGGCATCGACCCCGAGCGGTACCAGGGCTTCGCCTTCGGCATGGGCATCGACCGGATCGCCATGCTCCGGTTCGGCATCGACGACGTTCGCTACTTCCTGGACAACGACCTGCGCTTCCTGGAGCAGTTCTGAGATCGGCGGCCCGCCGCGGGCACGATCCAGCGGCCGGCAACAGTAAGGGACACCACCAGGCCCAGGCCGGTGGTTCGTGCTGTGGGTTACCCTCAAGGCATGATCCTGCGCGTCCTCAACGCCCACGTTCAGAAGCGGGACATCGGGGCGTTCAACGACCTGCTTCGCGCCCAGCTGGCCGAGCTTCGAACGCAGCCAGGCCTCCTGTACGCGAAACTCGCTCGTCGCCTCGAGGACGACGGCAGTGAGGAGGTCTTGCTGATCGAGGAGTGGCGGACGCCGGCCGATCTGTTCGAGTGGACGGGCGGACGTCTCACGCAGCCTCGCCTCCTGCCGGGTACCGAGGCCCTCGTCGCACACCTGGTCATCACGCACTACGAGGCGCTGGACATCTCCCCCGAGGACTTGAGCTTGAGGCTGCTCGGCGGTGGCGCCGGAGGTGCGGTAGACGCGACGGCGACCGGCGATTGAGTGTTGTCATGCGCCGGCTAGTGGGTCAGACCTGATGTACGTGCCGCTCTCTTGGCTGCGCGAGTTCGTGGACGTGGCGATGACGCCCGACGAGCTTGCCGATCGGCTGACGCTCCTGGGCATGGAGGTCAAGGGCCTCGAGCGACGAGGCGATGACTGGCAGTCGGTGGTCGTCGGCGAACTGCTGGCGGTCGCGCCACATCCTGGCGCCGACCGACTCTGGCTTACGCGCGTGCGCGTGGACGAGGCGGGCACAGAGCTTTCGATCGTCTGCGGCGCCACCAATATCGCTCCCGGACAGCGCGTGCCCGTGGCCCTGCCGGGCGCCACCCTGCCCGGCGGCCGGCACATCGAGCGTACGGCCAAGAAGGGCGTCAGCAGCGAGGGCATGCTCTGCTCCGGCGACGAGCTCGGCCTCACCCCCGATGCCGATGGCATCCTCATCCTGCCGGCATCCGCCCCGGTCGGTGAGGCGCTGACCAAGCTGTACGGCGACGTCGTGCTCGACATCGACGTCAAGCCGAATCGCGGGGATGCACTGTCGATCGTCGGCCTGGCGCGCGAGGTCGCCGCGGCCTCCGGCGCACCGCTGCGCCTGCCGATCGTGGAGGTGCCGGAGTCGGGCGATGCGACCGCCGAGCACTGCTCGGTGACCGTCGAGGATCCGGCGCTCTGCTCGAGGTTCGTCGGCCGCTGGATCGATGGCCTGGCCATCGGTCCGTCGCCGCTCGATGTCCAGCTCCGGCTCATGGCCGCCGGCCAGCGGCCGGTCTCCAACGTCGTCGACGCCACGAACTACGCCATGCTCGAGCTCGGCAAGCCGGTCCACACGTTCGATGCTGATGCCGTCGATGGGGGCGCCCTGCATGTCCGCCTGTCGCGTCCGGACGAGCGGCTCGAGACGCTCGACCATGTCTGGCGCGACCTGACGCTCGACACGCTGCTGATCGCCGATGCACGAGGGCCGCTGGCCATCGCCGGGGTCATGGGCGGCGCCTCGAGCGAGGTCGGCGACGGGACGACGTCGGTCATCGTCGAGTCGGCCATCTTCGATCCGGTCTCCATCCGTCGAACGGCGGCGCGCTACGCCCTGCGCAGCGAGGCCAGCCTGCGCTTCGAGAAGGGTCTCGATCATGACGTCGCGCGGCTGGCTGCAGATCGCACGGCACAGCTCATCGCCGCCTGGGCCGGTGGCCGCGTGGCGCGAGGCGTGATCGACAGCGACCCCTCATCGCGGCCTGCACGCCGCGTCGGCTTCCGACCCGCCCGTGTGGATCGCGTGCTTGGCATCTCGCTTCCGGTCGAGGAGCAGCGTGCGGTGCTCACTCGCGTCGGCGTGACCACCGAGCCGCTCGGCGCCGGCGACGCGGTGCCCATCGCTCAGGGTGTCGAGATCGCGGTCGGCCCCTCCGAGCAGGCGTTCGTGGCGGTCATCCCGGGCCATCGACGCGACATCACCATCGAAGCCGATCTGGTCGAGGAGATCGCCCGCATCCGCGGCTACGAGACGATCCCGTCCGTCCGACCCTCGACGCTCATGCCTGCCTACCGGCCAGACCCCCACCAGACGCTCGACGGCATCCGCGACCTGCTCTCCGGCAGGGGCCTGTCGGAGGTCGTGACCCATGGCCTGGTGGCCGTGGCGGACCACGAGCGGCTGGGCTTCGCACGAGACGATCCAGAGACGATACGGATCGTCAATCCCGTCGCTCACGACCACTCCGAGCTTCGTCGTTCTCTGCTGCCCGGCATGCTCCGGGCACTGGCTGCCAACGAGCATCAACGACGCGGCGACGTCGCGATCTTCGAGATCGGACCCGTCCATCGACTGCTCGAGGGATCGCCTATCGAGACAGCCATGCTCGGGGTCCTGCTCGCCGGAGATTGGCTCCGGGCATCGTGGGATCAGGCTGGCCGCGAGGCGGACATGGCGGACGTGGTCGGCCTCGTCGAATGGCTTGCCACGAGACTCGGCATCGAACGCCTCGACCGGCTGGCCACGGAGGCGTGGCCCGGGATCGAGCATCCAGGCCGCATCGCCGCGCTCCGCGCCGTGGACGCGGGTCTGGTGGTGGGGCGAGCAGGCGAGCTCGATCCGAGATACCTGGCGAAGGCCGACGTAGGCGCCGGCCGAGTCGCCTTTGCCCTCCTGGAGCTAGACGCTCTGGCCGACGCCGCGCCTGCGTCCCGCCTCCTGGCGCCGATCCCGCGCGTGCCGGTCGTCGAACGCGACCTGGCCCTCGTGGTCGCCGAGCACGTGCCCGCCGGCACGGTCGAAGCGGTCATTCGGGAGGTGGCTGGCGTGATGCTGGCCGACGTGACCCTCTTCGACCGCTACCAGGGGCCACCGCTGGCGAGCGATGAGGTCAGCCTCGCCTACCGCCTTCGAATGCAATCCGACCAGACGCTGACCGACGAGGTGGTCGACGCCCTGCTCGCGGCGGTGGTCGCGGCCCTCCGGGAGCGTTGCGGGGCACGACCCCGCTCGTGAGGCCGTTGCGCGTCCAGGCAGGACGACGACGGCCGCGCCGGGCCGCGATGGAGCGTGCCGTGCTCGGCGCCTGCATGCGCCCGTCGGTTGCCGCGCCCGATACGCCGCTGCTACCCTTCAGGCGTTTGCCAGCCCGCATGGAGTCGAGATGGACCTCGGGACGTTCCTCCAGAGCCTGACCGCGGCCGACCTGGCGCTCCTGCTGATCTACGCCGGGGTCTTCGTGCTCGGCTTCTTCCAGGGCGGGACGCGTGCCCTGCTCGGCCTCCTGGCTTGGCTCTTCGCCTTCGTCATCGGCGTCACCGTCTGGCAGCCGCTCGGCGAATGGCTGAATGGGTCGTGGACGCTGTACACGCTCGTCTACAACCAGATGCTGGCCTTCCTCATCGGCTTCATCGTCGCGCTCGTCATCGGTGCCATCGTGATCGTGACCTTCACGAAACGCTCGCCGCTCCTGCCGCGCTGGCCGTTCGCGGACGAGGTCCTGGGTGGCGTGCTCTTCGTCGTCCTGGCGTTGCTCATCACGGGTTCCGTCATGCTGGCCTTCGATACCAGCTACCCGATGGGGGTCTCCAGTCGCGCCGACGTGCCATGGCTGACCTCGATCGCCGAGTCGCTCCAGGCATCGGTCATCGGGGGCTGGATCAACGCCACCATCGTGCCCTTCCTGCTGACCGTCTTCGGGCCGATCATCCCCGACGAGTTCGAACGGCTGGCCAGCGGCCCGGCGTGACCGTGGTCGCGGCCGAGACGAGCTCCGACGCGGAGCGAGGACCACCTCCGGAGCCGCTTGGCCGCAGCTTCTTCCAGCGACCAGTCGATGAGCTGGCCATCGCGCTGCTCGGGACGCGGCTCGTTCGTCGCTGGTCGGACGGGGCCGTGAGCTGCGGACGCATCGTCGAGGTCGAGGCCTACGGGGGACCAGAGGATCGCGCCAGCCATGCGCGCAGCGGCGCCACGGCGCGCAACGCCACGATGTTCGGGCCGGCCGGCCACGCCTATGTCTACCGGGTCTACGGCATGCATGCCTGTCTCAACATCGTCGGTGGAGCGTCCGGGGAGGTCGGGGCGGTGCTCGTCCGGGCGGCCATGCCCGAGGGCGATCCGAGCGCGTTGCGTGCGCGGCGCGATCGGCCCGATCGGTCTCCGCTGGAGCTCGCGCGCCTGGCATCCGGGCCCGGCAACCTCGGTCGAGCCTTCGGGATCGATCTCGACCTCGACGGCGCCGATCTCACGGACGTCGGATCGCTCTGGTTGGAGGCCAGCGCGACGCTCACCGCCTCGATCGTCCGCGGGCCGCGGATCGGCGTCGGGTATGCCGGTCCTGGCTGGGCTGAGCTCCCGCGCCGCTTCGGGATTCGCAGGCACCCGGCCCTCTCGCGGCCGTTCCCCGTCGACGCTTGAGCCGTGGACGCCAAATCGCTCCAGGTGCTGGAGTTCGCGTCGATCCGCGACCGCCTGGCGGCGGCGACGGGATTCGCACCGTCCAGGCGGCTGGCGGAGGCGGTCGAGCCGAGCGCTGACGCCGTCCTCGTCGGTCGCTGGCTGGATCAGACCGACCAGGCGCGGGCGCTTCTCTCGGAGCGTCCTGGTATCGGGATCGGCGGTGCCCGGGACATCGGGCCGGCCGTCGAGCGGGCCGCGCGCGCCGGTCGGCTCGAACCCCTCCAGCTCGTGGACGTGATGGTCACGTTGGATGCTGCCTCGCGGCTGCGGGACGCGTTGGCGGAGGAGCGACGACCCCTCCTGCACGAGCTCGGGCGCCGCCTCCAGCCACTGCCACATGTTCGCAGCCGGCTCGAGCGTAGCCTTGACCCGGCGGGCGAGCTGCTCGACTCAGCGTCGCCCGGCCTGGGTGGGCTGCGGCGCAACGTGCGCGTGACCTACGAACGCCTCCGAACCCGGCTCGAGCAACTGGTCAACGGGGCGGAGCTGGCCGGCGCCCTTCAGGAGCCGATCGTCACCCAGCGCAACGGTCGCTACGTCATCCCCGTCCGGGCCGAGGCCAAAGGCAAGGTGCGCGGCATCGTCCACGACCAATCCGGCAGCGGCCAGACCCTCTTCATCGAGCCGCTCGTCGTGGTCGAACTGGGCAACGCCTGGCGCGAGGCGCAACTGGCGGTGGAGGCGGAGGAGGCGCGCATCCTCGACGAGTTGTCGACCCTCGTCGGTAGCCAGGTGGCCGCCCTTCGTGAGGACCTGGCGGCGCTGGCGGACTTCGACCTCTGGTGCGCCCGGGCCCGTCTAGCGGCGGAGATGGACGGGGTCCGTGCTGGGACCACCGAGGAGCCGATCGTGGAGCTGCTCGGCGCCCGCCATCCCGGCCTCTCGGGCCACGTGGTGCCCATCGACCTGCGTCTCGGCGAGGGCTATACGGCGCTGGTCATCACGGGACCGAACACGGGCGGCAAGACGGTCGCCCTGCGGACGCTCGGGCTGCTCGCACTGATGCACCAATCCGGCCTGCATGTGCCGGCGGTCGAAGGCAGCCGGCTGCCGATCTTCCACGACGTCTTTGCCGACATCGGCGACGAGCAGTCGGTGGCGCAGTCGCTCTCCACGTTCTCCGGGCACATGCGTTCGATCGTGCGCATCGTGGCGGCGGCGGGCCCCGGCTGCCTCGTCCTGCTCGACGAGCTCGGTGCAGGCACCGACCCGACGGAGGGTTCGGCGCTGGCACAGGCCCTCCTGGATCACTTCATCGGCGCCGGCGCTCTGGTGGCCGCAACGACGCACTATGCCGAGCTGAAGACGTACGCCCATAACGCGCCGTCCGCGCGCAACGCGTCCGTCGAGTTCGATCTCGAGACGCTCAGCCCGACGTACCGCCTCCAGATCGGCCTGCCCGGCACCAGCCACGCGTTCGCCATCGCCGAGCGCCTTGGGCTGCCGCATGAGCTCGTGGAGGACGCACGGTCGCGGTTGTCGCGGCTGCAGGTCGAGTTCGAGGCGACGCTGGCCAGCATCCGCCAGGCGCGGGAGGCTGCCGAGGCGGCGACCGAGCGTGCCGAGGCGGCCGAGACGGGGGCGCGAGAGGCGAAGCGTGCGGCCGAGCAGGAGCGGTCGCGGGCCAGGCGGGAACGGGACGACGCGTTCATGAACGCGCGGGAGGAGGCCGACCGGGCGCTGGCCGCGTTGCGGGAGGAGATCCGACGCACGCGCAAGGTCCTCGAGCAGGAGCCGGTCAGCGTGCAGCGCCTCGATGACCTCGGGGACGCCCTTGACCGTCGCGTGGAGGCCATCCCGCGCCCGCGCCGACGGGCTGCGCCCGTGAGTCAGCCGTCGCCGCCGAGGGCGTGGGTCGTCGGCGATCACGCCCGGGCGCGTTCGAGTGGCTGGTCCGGCCGCATCGTGTCCATCGAGCGCGGCGGCGCGGCGGTCGCGCTCCAGGCGGGAGATCTGCGCGTGGTCGTCGAGGGGGACGACCTCGAGCCCGTCACGGCCGCTGAAGTGAGCGTCGATCACACTGCCGGTGACCCGCGAACGGGGCGTCGTGGCGACTTCGGTGGGCGCACCGGCCGACCGTCAGGCCTCCCGACCGGGGCAGCAGGTTCGATGCCACGGAGCGAGCCGTCGAAGGCTGGTGCGGTCCTGCCGAACGGCGTCCCAGCCACGCTCGACCTGCGCGGGGCTCGCGTCGACGAGGCACTCGAGACGCTAGATCGGTATATCGATCGCGCCAGCCTGGCTGGCGCCGGCCGTGTCACGATCATCCACGGCCACGGTACGGGCGCCATGCGCGATGCCGTGCGCGAGGTGCTCAGCGGTCACCCGCTGGTCAAGGACTGGCGCCCTGGCGAGCGAGGGGAGGGCGGTGACGGAGCGAGCATCGCGACCCTCTGAGGCGACGGGTCGTGGGCCGTTCGACGATCCTCCGCCCCGGTGTGCCGCCCGGACTTATGGTGTCGGCGGTCCCTTGCCACCACTCGGGTCGGGCGTCGGATCAGCGCTCGGATCAGCGCTGGGGACCGGCGCGCCGCCGATGATGCACGCCTTCTTGGGCGGGAATGGTGCGCCCCAGGTGCGACCGTATGGGTGGAAGCTGCCGAGGTTGTAGAAGTAGGACGTCCGCGAGCGGTCGAGGCCGCCGCCGACACCCGCGCCCCGCCTGGCACGGGCGATCCACTTCTGGTTCTGCCGCTGCCACTGCGGGAAGCCCGATTCGACACCCGACAGATCGAGGAAGCCTTTCGTCACGGGTGTGCCGACGCAGCCCTCTTGCCAGAGCGTGCCGGTCTCCTTCTCGATCTGCATGCCGACCTTGGTGCGGTCGACCTGCGTCGGCTGCGTGCCGTCGATGAACATCTCGCGCACGGTCTTGCCCTTGAAGGGCCCGGGCTTCAGACCGGTGAACGCGTCGACCGTCGCTTCCTTGAGGCCCTTCGGCCTCCGGAAGTCGCGGATCTCCCAGTTGCGCGACGCCGCCTGCATGAAGCCCTGCCAGACGTAGGTCGTGACATCGATCGAGAAGACGGGGTTGCCCGGCGTGCTGACCACGGTGTTGTCGCTGTTGCCGTTCCAGGCGCCCACGGTCAGCGCGTACTCACCCTTTGCGCGACCCTCCTTCGAAGGAGCGGCGATGAACCCGTATGCGTTGAGGTCCTTGGCGTCGTTGTTGGTACCGGTCTTGAGCGTTGCCGGTCGGCGCTCGCCAGACTTGCTCTTGATCGTGAACTTGCCCCAGACCGGATTGATGCGCGGGTTGGTGTTGCCCGACAGGATGTCCGTGACGATGTAGGCGGCCTGTGGGCTGACGGCCTTCTCTCCGGCTGGCGGCTTGTACGGCGAGATGACGTCCTTGCCGCTCGCATCCTGGACGGTCAGGATCGTGGTGTGGCCGATGTACCGGCCGCCGTTGGCGATCGAGGAGTAGCCGGTGGCCATGTCGATGGGATGGACTTCCTCGCTGCCGATGGCAAGGCTGAGCCCAGCCTGGCTTTCGTCGCCGAGGTACCGGAGGCCGAGTTTGCGCGAGGTCGCGAAAACGCGGTCGATGCCGATGTACGAGAGCGACTTGATGGCCGGGATGTTGAGCGAGAACTGGAGGGCGGACCGCACGCGCACGGGCCCCCGCTCGAGGTTGTCGGCGTTGGTCGGGATGTATGCCTTGCCGCTGCGGGCGAAGTTCGTGGCCACGTCCATGAGCATGGTCGCGGCCGTGATGCTGCCGTCGTCGATGCCGGTCACGTAGGTGAAGGGCTTGTACGCGGACCCCGGCTGGCGCCAGCCATTGGCCAGGACGTCGAACTGGGGCTGGAACTTCTTGGTCGCCTTGGGGGCGTAGTAGTCCGCCGACCCGACGTAGGTCACGATCTCGCCGGTCTGCCAGTCCATGGCCACCAGCGCGCCGTTGTAGATCTTCTTGTTGCGCAGCTTGGCCATCCACGGCTTGTAGCTGACGCCGATCCGCTTGGCGTAGGCCTTGGGGTCCTTGACCTGCGGCAGGATGGCGGCTGCCTTGACCCAGCGCTCGCCGAGCTCCTGCAGCTTCCAGTCGAGCGTGGTCACGATCTTGAGCCCACCGCGCTCCAGCACCGGGCACGTCTCGGCACCCGGGTCGCAGAGCACCTCGGTCAGCTGCTCACGCACCGCCCACACGAAGTGCGGCGCCTTCCAGATGGGCACCACGCGGGGAGCCAGGACGACCGGCTCGGCCCGCGCGGCGTCGAAGTCGGTCGCCGTGTAACGGGTGCCGCGCTCCGTGCTGATGGGCGTGCGACCCTGTTCCATGAGGTCGAGGACCGTGTTGCGACGCTGGACCACGCGTGAGGCGGCGGGCACGACCAGCGTGCCGTCTTCCTGCTCCTCCGCGTTGCGCATGAGGTCATAGCTGCTCGGCGACTGCGGGATGGCGGCCAGGATGGCGGCCTGCGCCAGGGTCAGCTCGTTCAGGTCGGAGACCCCGAAGTAGTCCTTGGCCGCGGCTCGGATGCCGTAGTTGTTGTTGCCGAAGAAGTTCTGGTTGTAGTAGGCCGTGATGATCCGTTTCTTGCCGTCCAGGCCCGGATACGCCTGCGTCACGCGGATCGACTGGATGATCTCCTTGATCTTGCGCTCGACCGTCCGGTCTGGATCCTGGACCAGGGCTGGGTCGAGCAGGCGTTGACGGACCAGCTGCTGCGTGAGCGTCGACGCGCCACGCCCATCACCCTGGAGCGTGTCGATGGCCGCAGCTCCGAGGGCCACGGGGTCGAAGCCCGAGTTCGTCCAGAAGGTCTTGTCCTCGACCGCCGTCAGCGCATCGAGGAGGGCGGGCGAGATCTCGTCGAAGGTCACGACCTCGCGGCGTTCGTCGCCGAAGCGGGCGAGCTCGATCGTGCCGGTCCGGTCGTAGATGATCGACTGCTGGTTGAAGGCGATGTCCTCGAGCGCCGTCGGCTCGTCGAGATCGCGCGCGTAATACGCGTAGGCGGACACGGCGCCGACGAAGGCGACGCCGGCGACAGCCAGGAAGGTGGCGAACAGGAAAAGGGGGAGGGCGACCGCGGCGGTCCGCGCCGCTCCTCCGCGGCGCCCGCGCCCGCCTTTTCGGCGGCGCGCATTGCGGCGCTGGAGGCTCGTTTGCATGCGAGAGGCTACGTTACCATACTTGGTCGGCTTGCCCTTCCGGCGAGCTGGACGCACGGTCATGCCCGCAGTGCGCGGACTCGGTCTGCACATGACGCATGGACCAACGCGTTTGTTCCGTCGAGCATCCGCCGTGAGGAGCCGTGTGCTGTCGATGTCCCACGTCAACGGCCTGCTCGCGGAGCTCACCTGGCGCGGACTCTTGCACGCCAGCACCGACGGCCTCGAGGCCAGGCTTCGGCGCGCGCCCATCAGTGCGTATGTCGGCTTCGACCCGACCGGCCCCTCTCTGCACGTCGGGCACCTGGTGCAGGTCTTCCTGCTGACGCACCTGCAGCGTGCCGGCGGACGGCCGGTGGCCCTCATCGGCGGCGGGACCGGCATGATCGGCGATCCTTCGGGTACGAGCGCCGAGCGGAACCTCATCGAGGACGCCACGCTCGACGCCAACAAGGCGCGCTTCCGCGACCAGCTCAGCCACTTCATCGACTTCTCGGCCGGGTCGGCGGGCGCGGTGATGCTCGACAATCGCGAGTGGCTTGGGCGCTTTACCCTGCTCGAGTTCCTGCGCGATATCGGCAAGCACTTCACGATCCCCTACATGCTGGCCAAGGATTCGGTCCAGCTCCGTCTGGCGTCCGGACTCTCGTTCACCGAGTTCAGCTACATGACCCTCCAGGCGGCCGACTTCCTGCACCTCTACCGCGAGCATGGCGTGGAGATGCAGATGGGCGGCGCCGACCAATGGGGCAACATCACCGCCGGTCTCGAGCTGATCCGGCGGGTCGAGGATGCCGAGGAAGGCGCGGAGCCGCGCGCCTTCGCCCTGTGCAGCCCGCTGCTGACCACGACCGACGGACAGAAGATGGGCAAGACCCAGTCCGGTGCGGTCTTCCTGGATCCGTCACTGACGCGCCCGTTCGACTTCTACCAGTACCTCGTCAACCAGCCCGATGACCTCGTGGGCAAGTTGCTGCGTTGGCTGACGCTGCTCGACGCGGACGAGATCGCCGAGCTCGAGGCCGAGCAGGCCGCGCATCCTGAGCAGCGACCCGCGCAGCGGGCGTTCGCATTCGACCTGACCAAGAGGGTCCACGGCGAGGACGTGGCGAGCCGGATCGTTCGGAGCTCATCAGAGGCGTTTGCTGGCGTCGCCGTAGGGAGGGGGAGAGCGTTCGATGCTTCGGTCGCCGTCTCCGCCGAGAGCCAGCCGTTCACGCCGGAGTGGCTCGCGGCGCAATACGGGACGTTGCCGAGCTTCACGGTGGATAGATCGGTGATTGAATCAGATGCATCCGCGATGGGCACCGCCTTGGCGAGCGACCTATTCCGCAGCCGGAGTGAGGTACGACGCGCCATCGAGCAGGGCGGCTTGACAATCAACAATGAGCGCATTTCGAGGCCGGGCCAACGGATCGAGCCCATTGGCGGCCGATGGGTCCATGTGCGCGCCGGCAAGCGACGCATCGCTATTGGCAAAGTGACCAGCTAGCCGCTCCGGCGGCTCGGCTCACGCGTCTCGCGGCGACGTGCACGGCCGCTCCTACGAGTGAATGGCCTCGATGAGTCGGGCGTTCTCCTCCGCCGACCGAACGGTCAGCCGCAGGTGCCCCCGGAGGGGGTTCGCGGGGCCGAAGGTGCGCGGCACCAGGCCGCGGTGCAGGAGTCTCTCGGCGGCTGCCTCAGCGGCATCATGGTCGCCGATGCGCACGAGCAGGAAGTTGGTGACCGAGGGGAGCGGTTCCCAACCGGCCTCGGCGAGGCTGGCCGCGAACCGCTCGCGCTCGGCGACCAGGCGACGGACGTTCTCAGCCGCGACCGCGGGAGCGCGGAGCGCGGTGGCGCCGATGGTCGCAGAGATGGTCGAGACCGAGCCCGGTGGCCGAAGGCGCTCGAGACGGGCGATCGTCTCGTGCACGGCGACGGCATAGCCGATGCGGATGCCGGGCAACGCGAACGCCTTGGAGAGGGTGCGCACGACGATCAGATGCGGGTATCGCTCACGGAGCGAGAGGACCGTGCGGCCGATGAACTCGTGGTACGCCTCGTCGACGACGACTGTCGAGGGGCTCGGCGCCAGGGCCGCGGCAGCGTCGAGGATCGCCATGACGTTGGCCTCGGGCTCGTCCCTGCCGGTCGGATTGTTGGGCACGGTCAACCAGACCAGCTGGGCTTCGGGCAGGCGAGCGACCACGGCAGGCAGGTCGAGCGCGAAGCCGGTCTCGGCCCCCAGGCGCGGGACCGGCAGCACGCGGGCCGGCCGCTGCGAGGTCAGGACGCCGTACATGCCGTAGGTCGGGACTGGCACGATGGCCGCTCCGTCTGGTGGCAGGAAGGTCTTGGCGATGACGTCGAGGACCTCGTCGGCGCCCGCACCGACGAGGATCTCCGACGGATCGACGCCGGTGTAGGCCGCGGCAGCTGCCGTCAGCTCCGCGTACTCGGAGTCCGGATACTCGTTGAGCGTCGGGTCGTATGGGCCACCCAACGCGGCCGGGAGCCAGCCGGGCGGCGTCGGGGACGTGTTCGTGTCGAAGCGGACGACCATGTCCGGACGGACGCCGTAGCGGGCGGCGATGGCCTGGTTCGACGGCTCCCAGGTGTAGACCTGGCTGGTGCCCGTGCGCCGGGCGGCGTCGGTCATCGCTCGAGACCCCTCGACCTCAATGGCCTGCTGTCTCGGTCTCCTTCTTGTGCGCCTCGATGATCCGCTGCGCGATGTGCGAGGGCACCTCCTCGTACGCGGCCAGCTCGGCAGAGAACGAGCCCCGGCCGTGGGTCAGCGAGCGCAGCTCGGTGGCATAGGTCGGCAGCTCCGACGCCGGCACCTGGGCGCGCACGACCTGCATGCCGCCGTCGGTGTCGAGCCCGAGGACGCGGCCACGCCGCGTGTTGAGGTCGCGGTTGACGTCGCCCATGTACTGCTCGGGCACGCGAACGCTGACGTCCATGATCGGTTCCAGGAGCACCGGATCCGACTCCTGGATGCCCTTCTTGGTGGCCATCGCGGCGGCGATCCGGAACGACATCTCGTTCGAGTCGACGGTGTGGAACGAGCCGTCAAAGAGGGTGGCCTTGAAGTCGATGACCGGATAGCCGGCCAGGGCGCCCTCAGAGGCAACCTCGCGGACGCCCTTTTCGATGCCCGGGAAGAAGCCCTTGGGCACGGAGCCCCCGACGACGTGCTCGGCGAACGCGACGCCGCCGCCCGGGTTGGGCTCGATGGCCAGCCAGACGTGGCCGAACATGCCATGGCCGCCGGTCTGCTTCTTGTAGCGGCCCTCCACCTTGGTCGTGCCGCGGATCGTCTCGCGGTACGGGATGCGTGGTGGATGGGTGACTACAGCCGCCCCGAACTTGCGCTTGAGTCGCTCGACGGTCACCGCGATCTGGTTCTCGCCCTGGGCGTAGAGCACCTGTTCGCCGGTCTCCGCCGGACGATCGAGGCGGTCCGTGGGGTCCTCCTCGAGGAGCCGCGCCAGGGCGGTGCCCATCTTGTCCAGGTCGGCCTTGGTCTGCGGCTCGATGGCCACCGGCAGCGTCGGCGGCGGGAAGACCATGGGCGGCAGGCGGAGCGGTCGCTCCTTCGTGGACAGCGAATCCCCCGTGTGCGTGTGGGCCAGCTTGGGCACCGCGCCGATC
>JBEVDC010000078.1:0-3866 GCA_040514195.1 Candidatus Limnocylindrales bacterium
CGAAGACGGGGCCCAGCTCGGTCTCGAACGAGGCGTGGCCGGGACGGTAGATCCGGGTGCCGACAAGGTCGGAGGGCATCAGGTCGGGCGTGAACTGGATGCGCTTGAAGGTGCCTCCGAGAACGTCGGCGAGCGTCTTGATGGTCAGCGTCTTGGCCAGGCCAGGGACGCCTTCGAGGAGGATGTGGCCGCCCGAGAGGAGGCCGACAAGGACCCGCTCGAGCATCCGGTCCTGGCCGACGATGACGCGTCGGACCTCGAACAGGATGGCCTCGGCCGTGGCTCGGGGGTCTTCCGGGTCGGGCAGGGCGCGCAGGTCGCGCCGGGGCTCGGTCGTAGGTTCGGTCACGTGGCGGTCTCCGGTGGTGGGCCGCGCAGGCGGCCGGGATCGCGCAGTCGATGCGCCCGTCAGACGGAACTATCGCGGCGGAACCTGAAGGAACGATGAGGGTCCTGGTTCAGATTCCTGAACGTGCGGGTGAGCCCAGGTCCTCGCGCGCCGCCTCCGGCGCCACCCGTCCGAGCAGCTCGTCGAGCTGGGCGACGAGCGGCACGGCGCCGACGCCCTCGAGCTCGTTCCGGGCCTCGACGGCGACAGCCGGACCGGGCGCCGTGCCCGACAGGGCATAAGCCAGGTCCATCCGATGCACCGCGACTTCGAAGCCGAGCCCGAGCTCTCGCAGGCGCCGGTACGCCTCATCCGACCGCTCGAGAGCCTCGGCCGTTCGGCCGTCGAGCGCGGCCAGGCTGGCCCGCACGGCGAGCCGGTGTGCGTCGATGGACCGGCCGTGCCGAGGAGCCGCATCGACCTGCGCCACGGCCGATCGGGCGCGTGCGCGGTCGCCCATCCGGAAGCTGCAGCGCGCCAGAAGCATGTTGGCCCAGAACGGGTCCAGGTCAGTCGCCGCGAAGGCCTCCCCGAGCTCGACGGCCTCGGCGAGGCGGCCAGCGATGAGCGCCACGAAGGCCCGGTTGAGGGTCGAGTAGCCGACGAACTCTGTGTGCGACACCGCCTTGAGGAGCTCGTCGAGGTTTCGGCCGGCATCGGCGGCCTCGTCCGCGTCGCCCAGCAGGGTCGCGAGGTATGCACGCGTGGCCTCGATCTGGCCACGCACGAAGGGGCTGACGCCCTCCTGTTCGATGGCTGCGAGCATGGCCATCGCCCCGCGGAGGTCGCCCGTGTTGAGGCGTGCGTTTGCGACGCCCATCGAAAAGAGGGCCGTGGCGTCGATGGAACCGATGCGCCGGGCGAGCTCGACGCCGCGCTGTGTGAGCCCCGCGCTCGCGACCGGGTCGTCGTCCTCGATGATCCCCAGGTTGTTGAGCGCTCGTAGCTGCGTTCGGATGTCGTCCCGGGATTCGGCCAGGGCGAGCGCGCCGATGAGGAGCGCCACGCCCTCCCGTGCATGGTCGCGTGAAATCGCGGTGCCCTTGGTGATGAGGACGTCGGCGATGAGAGGCACCGCATCGAGCGGCTCGGCGATGGCCAGGGCACGATCGCAGGCGGCGATGATCTCGCCGGCCGGGCGGTTGACGAGGAGCTGACCGCGGGCCACCTGGCCGATGAGCCTGGCGTGTCCCTCGTCGTCGCCGGAGCCGACCTCGTCGAGGCTGCGTTCCATCCGGGCGAGGGCCTCCTCCGGCTGGCCGTTCTGGATCATCGCGGTCCCGATCCTCGCCAGGGCGAATGCGGCATCTGCAAGCCGGCCGCGGCTGAGGGCCTCCGTGTAGGCCGGCTCGAGCAGGGCGACGGCCTCATCGAACCGACCGCCGTCGATGGCCGCTTCGCCAGCCCGTGCCTGGAGCGACACCCGCTCGTCGGGGTCGTCGCTGATAGCCAGCGCCTCGCGCAGATAGGCCACGGTCTGGTCCTGGCTGCCAAGGCTGGCTGCCCGCTCCGCGGCCGCACGCAGGGCGATCCTGGACTGGACG
The DNA here is from genome assembly GCA_040514195.1 of Candidatus Limnocylindrales bacterium. Lineage (GTDB taxonomy): Bacteria > Chloroflexota > Limnocylindria > Limnocylindrales > CSP1-4 > CSP1-4. Next base: position 1,933 of record JBEVDC010000078.1, read on the forward strand.
GCCAGCGCATCGGCATCGGGGCCCTCCGGCGTGCTCCGGTAGGCCGCCAGGTAGTGCGTCGCCAGCAGGCCGGGAAGCTCGGGGTCGTCAAGCGACTCGAAGTAGCGGGCGGCTGCGAGGTGGCGGGACCGTCGTTCGCGCTTCGCGAGGGTCGCGTAGGCGACCTCGCGGATGAGGCTCTGGACGAACTGGTATTGGCCACGCTCGGGTGAGCGTTGGTCGCGCTCGATGATCAGCCACTCCCGCTCGACGAGGCCGTCCAGGCGCGTCCGCAGGGCCTCCTCCGCCTGGCCGGTCAGGCTGACGATGGCCGCCAGCGTGAAGCTTTGGCCAAGCACGGCGGCGTCCTGGAGGAGTGCACGATCCGCGCCATCGAGGGCATCGAGGCGAGCCGCGATGAGGGCATGCAGCGACTCGGGTACCGCCAGCTGGTCGAGCGGTCGGGCGACCCGATAGCGGTCGTCGTCGCGCACGAGGTGGCCGTCGGCGACGAGCATCCGCACGATCTCGACGGCATACAGGGGGACTCCCTCCGCGCGGGCCAGGATAGCGCGCTGGATGGCACCCGGCAGCCCCGGCACGAGGCCTTCCAGCAGCTCCGCCATGGCCTCGCTGCCGAGCGGCTCCAGGTGCAGGCTGGTGAAGTTGCGCTGGCCTGCGCCCCACGTCGGCCGCCGATCCAGGAACTCGGGCCGCGCCAGGGTGATGACGAGGATGGGATGGAGCCTCGAGCGACTGACCAGTTCTTCGATGAAGTCGATCAGGCCGAAGTCGGCCCACTGGACATCCTCGAAGACCATGACGGCCGCACTGCCCCGTGCGGCGATATGCTCGAACAACCGCCGCCAGGCGCCGAAGAGCTCGGCGCGCTCCGCCGTCCAGACATCCAGCCCGAGGAGCGAGGCCAGCGCCGGCTCGATGGCCCGCCGCTCGTCTGGGTCGGGCACGAATTCGGCGACCATAGCCTGGAGCTTGGCCAGGCTCGCCTCCGGCATCTCGTCCTCGAGGATGGCCGCCCGACTCCTGACCATCTCACCGAGGGCCCAGAAGGAGATGCCCTCGCCGAAGGCCGGCGATCGTCCCTGGTGCCAGTACAGCACCTCCGAGATGCCATCGAGGTACTTGAGCATCTCCCAGGCCAGGCGGCTCTTGCCGATGCCAGCCTGACCCGTGATGGAGACGATGCGGGCACGGCGCTCGCGGACGGTCGAGTGGTAGAGGTCCTTGAGCAGGGCCAGCTCGTCCGCCCGCCCGACGAACGGGGCTTCGAGGGTCTCACTGCGACCCTGGCCACCTCGCCGCCCGACGACCCGTAGCGCACGCCAGGCGGCGAGCGGGAGCGTCTTGCCACGGAGCGCTTGCTCGCCCAGCGCCTCGTACGCGATGGCGCCGGCCGACGCCCGTTGGGTGGCTTCCCCGACGAGCACCGTGCCCGCGTCGGCGACGCTCTGCAGGCGGCTGGCGCTGTTGACCAGGTCGCCCGCGACCATGCCCTGGCCCTGGGCCCCGATGGTCACGGCGGCCTCGCCGGTGAGCACCGCCGCACGGGCTCGCAAGTCGGCATCGGGCCCGCCCAGGCGGCCGACGTCGGCGACCAGGTCAAGGGCGGCCCGGACGGCGCGCTCGGGGTCGTCCTCGAAGGCCTGCGGCGTGCCCCAGACGGCCATCACTGCATCGCCGATGAACTTCTCGATCGTGCCGCCATAACGCTCGACTCGTTCGCGGGCGAAGTCGAAGTAGCGGCTCAGCAGATCACGGGTCTCCTCTGGATCCCGCCCCTCGCTCAGCGCCGTGAAACCCACGAGGTCCGCGAAGAGGACGCTCACCAACCGGCGCTCGGCGATGGGCGGCGCCTGGTCTACGGCCGACGGCGGCGATCCACTGTCAGCGACCGTCGGCGCACCGCACTCGGGGCAGAACTTGGCGCCCGTCGG
>JBEVDC010000082.1:0-3940 GCA_040514195.1 Candidatus Limnocylindrales bacterium
GGTCGTGCCTGACCCCACCATCTTCGGAATTCCCCTCATCGACGACGAGCTGCGCGCCTTTGACGCCCGCGTGCGCAAGGGCCTCGAGCTGCCCCTGGCCCCCGAGCCTGCCCCTGAGCTGACCTACATCGCGGAGCTGAAGATCGACGGTCTGGCCATCGCCCTGCGTTACGAGCGCGGCCGCTTCGCGCAGGGCGCGACCCGCGGCGACGGCACGACCGGCGAGGATGTGACCACCAACCTGCGGACCATCAAGGCCATCCCCGAGCGACTCGGGCAGCCGGCCACGCTCGAGGCCCGCGGCGAGGTCTACATGCCCAAGGCGGAGTTCGCGCGCATCAACGCCGAACGCGAGGAGGCCGGGCTGCCGCTGTACGCCAACCCGCGCAACACCGGCGCCGGCTCCCTGCGCCAGATCGACCCCGCCGTGACGGCCAGCCGCGACCTTGCTGCGTGGGCCTACATCCTCATCGAGACGGGACCGGATGGCCGCCCATCCGTCGCGACGCAGACGTCAGCGCTCGATCGCCTCGAGGCGCTCGGCTTCGCGGTCGAAGGGCATCGGGCGTCGGGGCTCGACATCGAGGCCGTCATCGACTTCGCCGAATCGTGGCGCGAAGCCCGCCACGAGTTGCCGTACGAGACCGACGGCGTGGTGGTCAAGGTCGACCGCTTCGACCAGCAGGGTCGCCTGGGCATGGTCTCGCGGGCTCCGCGGTGGGCGATCGCCTACAAATTCCCGCCTGAGCAGGTCGAGACGCTGGTCGAGGACATCGTGGCCTACGTCGGGCGGACCGGGACGCTGACGCCGGTCGCCCACTTGCGTCCGACCAAGGTGGCTGGCTCGACCGTCGCGCGTGCCACGCTGCACAACCTCGACGAGGTGCGCCGCAAGGACATCCGCGTCGGCGACCAGGTCATCCTTCAGAAGGCCGGCGACGTCATCCCGGAGGTCGTCCGACCGCTGAGCGAGCGACGCACCGGGTCGGAGCGCATCTGGGAGATGCCGACGACGTGCCCGGTCTGCCACGCCGAGGTCGTACAGGACGAAGGCGAGGTCCGCTTCCGATGCACGAATCCGTTCTGCCCAGCCCAGGTCATCCAGGGCCTCGGCCACTTCGTCGGTCGAGGCGGCATGGACATCGAAGGGGCCGGCTGGCATGTCCTCGACCAGCTGCTCCAGCGTGGCCTGGTCAAGAACCCGGCTGACATCTTCCGCCTGACCGTCGAGCAGCTCATGTCGCTCGAGCGCTTCGCCGTCAAGAGCGCCACGAACCTCTACGAGCGGATCCAGCGGGCGAAAGTGCGCCCACTGGCGAGGATCCTCAACGCGCTCGGTATCCGGCATGTCGGCTTCCAGACGGCCATCGATCTGGCCGACTGGATCGCGGCGGAGTGGCCGCCGCATGCCGCCGAGTCGGATGCCGACTGGACTCGCCGCATCGCGGCGACGCTGGCGGCGTCGCCGCCGGAGCGCTTCGAGGTGGTGCCCGGCGTCGGGGCGACCGTGGCCGCCAGCATCGGGCGCTTCTTCGCCGACGACGTGACCGGCCGCCTCCTGCTCGATCTCGCCGATGCCGGCGTCGTCGCGGAGCGACCCGAGCCGCGCGTCGCGGCGGGGCAGGGGCCGCTGGCCGGGAAGTCGGTCGTGGTCACCGGCTCACTGGAGGGCTTCGACCGTCAGGGTGCCGAGGCCGCCATCCGGGCCGCTGGCGGCAAACCGTCCGGCTCGGTCTCGCGCAAGACCGACTATCTCGTCGCAGGCGAGAGCGCGGGCTCCAAGCTCCAGCGGGCGCAGGAGCTCGGGGTGCCGATCCTCGACGAGGCCGGGTTCGTCCGACTGCTCGCGGGCGAGGCGCCCCCGACCGCTGGTGGCGAGGCCCGCACTGACGCTGGGGCCGATGCCGGCTGAGCCGCGACCCGAGCCGACCGACGAGGAGATCGAGGCCGCGCTCGAGACGGAGCAAGCGATCATCGACGCCCAGCGCGCGGCCGGCAGGCCGCCACCGCTCGAAGGCTTCGAGCGGTGGGCCCGGCTCCTCTGCTACGGGCTCGGGGTGCTCGGGACCCTGGTCGGGATCGTGGCCATCGTCGGCGGCATCAGCAGTCCGGCCAGCCTCGTCCTCGTCGCCTCGATCTTCGCTGGCGCGGCAGTGCTCGCCGGCGTCGGCTGGGGCCTCCAGGGACGACGATCGTGGGCGCGCCCGGCTGCCATCCTGCTGCTTTGGGTCCTTGTCATCGTCGGCATCCTGCGCGTCGTCATCGTGCTCGTCGGCGCGGGCAATCTGACCATCCCGCTCGAGGCCATCCTCGCAGCCCTGGTGCTGACCACCTTGCCGCCCGGGCAGCGCCGCGATCTCGGGAGCGGCACCGACCGATCGGTGGCCGAGCTGTGCGGCGGTGCCTATGCGCTGGCCGCGCTCCTGCCGCTCGTCATGAGGTAGACGCTGCTCCGCCCTGGGCGCGACCCGGGCCCGTCTCAGCGCTCGGGGTCGCTCTTCCAGGCCACGATCGTAGGCCCAGCAGGCACGGGCTCGTCGGCCGCCTCGGCGGCCAGCGCGCCCCACTCGAAGGTGCGGCCCGAGGCGGGCTCCGGCGGGCCCTCGTAGGGCGGCAGGTCCGCTCGGTCGGTGCCGATGTCATGGGTCACACCGGGATCCCCGACCTCGACCGCGGTGGAGGGCACGCCATCGGCGACCAGATCGGCCAGCAGCTCGTCGGGCATCCGGTCGGACGCCAGCGCGCGGAGCGTCTCGAGATGGGTGATCGGCACGAGCGCGGGCCAGCCCACGGCGCCCTCGTAGGCGGGACGCAAGAGGTCGAGCGGGTGGGCGCCATGCGCCTCGATCAAGCTGGTCAATGTCTCGGGATCGACCCAGGCCATTCGCGCCGGCCAGACGATCGCGGCGTCCGTCTCCGTGACCTGCTCGCGGGCGACGTCGATGCCCCGGCAGATCTGACCCACGGGGCCGCCAGCGGCCGGGGCCGGTTCCGCCATGACCGCCTCGCCCCCGGCGAGCGCCGCCGCGACCGCGCCGATAGGATCCGCGGCGACCACCACGACCGGAACGGCCCCGCCCGCCCAGGCCGCCTCTGCCAGGCGGCGTACGAGTGGCCGACCTTCGACGTCGCGAACGGCGCCCTCAGGCGTGGCCGAGAGGATGATGGCAGCGACCGTCACTCGGCGATGCTACCAGTCGGCCGCCAAGCGTCACCGGCGGCCGATGCTGGGGGCTGTGCGACAATGGTGCCTCCCGAGACCACCTTTCGTGGCCACGCCGCGCCGCGCCCACCACAGGAACGAACCACACCATGACCGCCCCCGCGCCGATCGCGCGTGCCACTCGCACCGACCTGCGCAACATCGCCATCGTCGCCCACGTGGACCATGGCAAGACCACGCTCGTCGACGCCATGCTCCGGCAGACGGGCGCGTTCCGAGCCAACCAGATCGTCGCTGAGCGAGTCATGGACTCCGGAGACCTCGAGCGCGAGAAGGGCATCACCATCCTGGCCAAGCAGACGGCCGTCGACTACCACGGCGTGCACCTCAACATCGTGGACACGCCAGGGCATGCGGACTTCGGCGGTGAGGTCGAGCGCACGCTGCTCATGGTCGACTCGATCCTGCTGCTGGTCGATGCCGCAGAGGGGCCGCTTCCGCAGACCCGCTACGTGCTCCAGAAGGCGATGGCTCGCCACCTGCCGGTGGTCGTCGCGGTCAACAAGATCGACCGCTCAGACGCCCGGGTGGGCGACGTCCTCGACGCCATCTACGAGCTCTTCATCGACCTCGGGGCCGACGACCGCCAGATCGACTTCCCGGTCGTCTACACGAACGCCAAGGCCGGCACCGCCACACGCGACCTGGCCGAGCCGGGCACGGATCTGCGACCGCTGCTGGACCTGCTGATCGCGGTCACGCCGCCGGTCCGCTACA
>JBEVDC010000099.1:0-3778 GCA_040514195.1 Candidatus Limnocylindrales bacterium
GGTTCATGGACGAGGTCGGGCTGGACAAGGCGACGTTGCTGGGCAACTCGCTGGGCTGCCCGATCACGGCCGCGTTCGCTGCCGCCCACGCCGACCGAATCGAGCGGGCCATCCTCGTCTCGCCGGCCGGCGGACCTCACAACCGACCGATCGCCAAGGGCGTCGGGCAGCTCGCCCTCGCCGGCCTGCGCGAGCCGCTGGGCATGGCGCCCATCGCGGTCAAGGACTACCTCCACTACGGCCTCATCCAGACCTGGGACCTCTTTCGATCGATGATCGCCTTCCCCGTCGTCGAGCGCTTCCTCGAGCTTGACATCCCGGTGCTCTTCGTGCTCGGGTCCCGGGACCCCCTGGTCAGCGAGCAACGCCTTCGGTACGGGGTCAGCCTGCTCCCGAAGGCAACGCTGATCTCGATCGACGGTGCCGCGCACGCCATCAACTATTCGCACCCTGACCAACTCGCCAACGTCGTCCACAGCTTCATGGACGATCGCCCGATCGTGGACGAGCCGTCGTTCAAGGGCCGCGTCCGACTCGTCCCGCCCATGTCGGTCGACGATGCACAGGACGCGGCAGAGCGCCAGAAGCTGGACGACATCGCCGCCGGCCTCCTCGCCGCGGACCGGCGCAAGGTGATCGCGGCATCGCAGCCTCGCGGTCGAGCCTGGTCGCAACACGGTCCCGTCGTCTCGGATGTGAGCGGCGACGGCCCGCCTCTCATCCTGCTGCATGGTCTGGCCGGCTCCGCCCGCTGGTGGCAGCGCAACACCCCGGCGCTCGAGCGCTCGTTCAAGGTCCACGCCATCGACCTGCCAGGCTTCGGCGCCTCGAAGCGTGAGGCCCGCTTCGTACTCGAGGAGGCGCCGGCCCAGCTCGTGGCCACCATGGATGGACTGGGCATCGAGCGGGCGACATTCGTGGGCCACTCGATGGGTGGCCTCGTCGCGGCAGGGCTGGCGGCCGAGTACCCGGATCGGGTGGACAAGCTCATCCTCGTGGACGCCGGCTTCCTGTCGCTCGACCCCCATCTCCGACACCGCATCACCGGGCCACTGCGGACCGCCCGACATACGTCGCCGTCGCTGCTGCCGATGCTGGCCTGGGACGCCATCCGGTCCGGCCCCATCCGGCTGGTCCAGGCCACGACCCAGCTCCTGCGGGCGGACTGGCAAGCCAAGCTTTCCAGGATCCAGGCTCCGACCCTGGTCATCTGGGGCGAGCACGACTCGATCTGTCCCATCAGGATCGGGCGCTCGATCGTGGCGGTCGTGCCAGGCTCACGGCTGGTGGTCATCGAAGGTGCCGCGCACAACCCGATGTGGGAGCGCCCTTCGGCCTTCGACCGCGAGGTGCTTGACTTCCTTGGCGCCAGCGGATCCGCGCCCGGCCAGCCGCGGGCCCGCGTGTCGGCAGGCTGACCGACCCAGAGGCGGGGCGCGCGCGGCGCACGCGTATCATCGCGGGCATGCTCCTCAGCCTCGATGTCGGCAACACGAGCCTGACCATCGGCATGTCCAACGTGGGCGAGCCATCCGGGTTCATCGGCGAGGGCCGGATCGAGACGTCACCCCGTGACATCGCCGCCGATGCCTTCGAAGCCCTGCTGGGGCGTCTCCTGGGCCTCGAAGGCCGGCCGCTCGAGGCGATCGTCCAGGCCATGGTCATGGCCAGTGTCGTGCCGGCCTGGTCGGCCGCTGCCGCGGAGGTCGCAGCACGCAACGACATCCCCTTCCTGGAGGCGACCGCTGAGACCGTCCCGATCCCGATCCGGGTCGACGAGCCGACGGAGACGGGGGCGGACCGCCTGGTCAATGCGTTCGCGGCTGGTCGCCTGTATGGGACCCCGGCCATCGTCGTCGACCTCGGGACGGCTACGACCCTCGATGTGGTCGCGACGGACGGCGGCTACATCGGTGGCGCCATCGCGGCCGGACTCCAGGTCGGCCTCGACGCCCTGGCTGCGCGAACGGCGAAGCTGCCGCGTATCGAGCTCGCCGCGCCGGACCGGGTCATCGGTCGCAACACCGTCGCGGCGATGCGAAGCGGCGCGGTCATCGGGCACATCGGCCTGGCCAACGAGCTCGTCCACCGGACGCGGGCCGAGCTCGCGGCGGCGAGTCCGGCCGGGTCTCGGATCCACGTCATCCTGACCGGTGGCCTCTCCAACGCGCCATGGGCAAGGGAGATCCGGGGCATCGACACGATCGACCCCCTGCTGACCATCCGCGGCCTGGCACTACTCCACGCGGAGGTCGGCTCGGGCGCCGCCCAGGGTGCTCCGTCTTCCAAGGCAACGAAGGCATCGGCATGACCGTGGCGCCGGAGGGTCGGAGCCCTCATCCACCAGATGATCGAGACCAGGCTGCGTCGGACGAGCGCGACCCCCGCCAGCCGGAGGCGCAAGGCCCTCGTCCGCTCGAGGGTCGGATGGTCGTGCTCGGGGTGACCGGCTCGATCGCCGCGTACAAGGCCGCCGAGCTGGCCCGCGCCCTGGTCGCCGCCGGGGCCGAGGTGCAGGCAGCCATGACCCATTCCGCTGCGCAGTTCCTGGGCCCCCTGACGCTCGAGACACTCACCCGGCGCAAGGTCCAGCTCGACGCGCTGGAGCTGCTGCCGGACTCCCGCATCGGTCACATCGTGGCCGCCGACACTGCGGACCTGGTCATCGTCGCGCCGGCCACCGCGCGCTGGATGGCGGCCATGGCAGGCGGCCTCGCCGACGACGTCGTGACCGCGATCTGCCTCGCGACCGCGGCGCAGGTCGTGGTCGCGCCGGCCATGGACGGTGAGATGTGGTCGCACCCGGCGACGCGCGCCAACGTCGACACGCTCCGCGGCTTCGGCTACGCCATCGTCGAGCCGGAGGAGGGACCGCTCGCCTCGGGCTCCGAGGGTCGCGGGCGTCTGGCGGAGACGGCGAAGATCATGGCCGCCGCCCAGGCCGCCGTGACCGGTCGAGCCATCCGCGAATCGAAGGCCGCCCTCCGCCCGCCACTGGCCCCGGGCACGCATGGCCAGGACCTCGAGGGCCGCAAGCTGGTGGTCAGCGCCGGCGGCACGGCCGAACCGATCGACCCGGTCCGATTCATCGGCAACCGCTCGTCCGGCCGGATGGGGATCGCCATCGCCGAGGCCGCGCTCGACCGTGGGGCGCGCGTGACGCTCGTGGCGGGCTCCGTCGCCGTGCCGCTGCCCGAGGGCCGGGCAACGGTGCTCCGGACGGAGTCGACTGCCGAGATGCGGCGAGCGGTCCTGGCCGCCTTGCCCGATGCGGACGTCCTGATCATGGCCGCTGCCGTGGCAGACTTCCGCCCCGCTGCGCCATCGACGACGAAGCTGACGCGCGACGAGGGCCTGACGCTGGCGCTGGTGCCGACCGAGGACATCCTGGCCGAGGCTGCCCGGATGGCCCACGCCGGCGCAGGCGCCGGCGTGCCCGATGGCACCCGACCCACCGACGGTACCGCCTCGCCAGGCGGCGCGGGAGCGGCTCGTCGCCGGCCACCGATCCTGGTCGGCTTCGCCGCCGAGACCGGCTCCCTGGATCGTGCAGCTGAGAAAGCTGCCCGGAAAGGCGTCGATCTGATGGTCGCCAATGACGTCAGCGAGCCAGGCTCGGGCTTCGCGGTCGAGACGAACCGGGTCACGCTCATCGCGCCGGGCGCAGAGCCTGAGCCCTGGCCCCTCCTCTCCAAGCGCGAGGTCGCCGATCGGTTGCTCGATCGCGTGGTCGCGCTGCTGGACGCACGCGACGCTTCGGCGCAGACTGGCGCCGTGA
>JBEVDC010000147.1:0-5809 GCA_040514195.1 Candidatus Limnocylindrales bacterium
GGTCGTGAGCACGGACCGCGAGATCGAGATCCCCGGGCCCGTCCGCGAGGCGTACGCCCTCTACCGCCCGAGCCCGCTCCACCGTGCGCATCGCCTCGAGGCGGTGCTCGATACGCCCGCGCACATCTACTACAAGTACGAAGGCGGCAGCCCCTCTGGCAGCCACAAGCCCAACACCGCCCTGGCGCAGGCGTATTACAACAAGGCGGAGGGCGTGACCCGGCTGGCGACGGAGACCGGTGCCGGTCAGTGGGGCAGTGCCCTGGCATTCGCCGGCGCCGTCTTCGGGCTCGAGGTCAAGGTCTTCATGGTCCGGGCGAGCTACGACCAGAAGCCCTACCGGCGCAATCTCATGGAGACGTACGGCGCGCAGATCGTTCCCAGCCCGAGCCTCGATACGGAGTACGGCCGCAAGGTGCTGGGCGAGACACCCGATCACACGGGTTCGCTGGGCATCGCCATCAGCGAGGCGATCGAGGATACGGTCACCCACCCAGGGACGAAGTACTCGCTCGGGTCGGTCTTCGACTTCGTGCTCCTCCACCAGACGGTCATCGGCCAGGAGACGATCCTCCAGATGGAGATGGCCGGTGAGGAGCCGGAGGTCATCATCGGCTGTGCCGGTGGCGGCTCGAACTTCGCCGGGCTGTCCTTCCCATGGCTGGGCCGGACCTTCCGCGGCGGCACGACGTACCGTGTCATCGCCGCCGAGCCCGAGGCCGCGCCCAGCCTGACCCGGGGCACCTACGCCTATGACTTCGGCGACACGGCCCAGATGACCCCGCTCGTCAAGATGCACACGCTTGGCCATGACTTCGTGCCAGAGCCCATCCACGCGGGCGGCCTGCGCTATCACGGTATGTCGCCGCTGGTGTCGCTGCTCAAGGAGCACGGCTTCATCGAGGCGCGTGCCGTCCATCAGACGGCGACCTTCGAGGCCGGCGTCCGCTTCGCCCGCGCCGAGGGACTCCTGCCGGCGCCAGAGCCGACGCACGCCATCAAGGTCGCGATCGACGAGGCCCTGCGGGCGAAGGCGGAGGGCCGCCCGACGGTCATCCTCTTCAACCTGTGTGGGCATGGGCACTTCGACCTGGCAGCCTACGAGCGCTACCTCGCGGGCACGCTCGAAGACTACGAGTTCCCGGCCGAGGCCGTAGCAGCCGCACTGGAGCGCGTGCCCGCCATGGTGGGCTGACGGTGATGGCCGCCCAGCCTGACGCCTTCCGCGCGGACGTGCGAACCTAGCCGGGATGCCATCGCTTGCCTGCTGGTCGTGCGGCCGGCGCATCTTCACGACGGTCTCGCTCGACGCGCTCTTCCCAGACGAGCGACGTTGTCCACGCTGCGGCGCCCTGCTCAACTCCGAGCGGCGCGGCGGCAACCGACGCGAATACAACCGACGCCAGAACCCGCCCGACGACCCCGGGCCGCCCGATGACATCGAGCGGCGCAAGGGGGACCGCCGTGGAGGATCGCGCCGGCGACCGGACGTCTGATCCCTCGCATGCGTTGCCCGACGGGCCGGGCGACCCGCCCGTGACCCGACTGGCCATCCTCGGCCTGGGCCTGATCGGCGGCTCGATCGTCCAGGCGCTGGGTGCTCGACGTCCGGGCGAGTGGGCCATCACGGCCTGGAGCCGGAGCCCCGCAGGACCCGAGGCCGCCGTCGAGGCCGGCTTGATCGACGCGATCGGCGATGACCCGCTCGTGGCCGCGTCGGCGGCCGAGCTGATCATGCTGGCCGCGAACCCGACCGCGAACGTCGAGCTCGTCGGGCGCGTTGGGCCGACCGTCGCCCAGGCCGGTGGCTTGATGACCGACGTGACCTCGGTCCAGGGGCCGATGGCGATCGCGGCAGCGGACGTGCCCGGCCTGCGGATGGTCGGTGGTCACCCGTTGACCGGTCGGGAGGTGGCCGGCTACGACGCGGCCGACCCGGCCCTCTTCGTCGATCGGCCATGGGTCATCGTGCCCGGGACGAGCGCGACGCAGGATGACATCGCTCTGGTCGAGCGACTGGCGATCGATTGCGGTGCTCGCCCGGTGCGGCTCGAAGCCGCCGCCCATGATGCGGCCGTGGCGCTCGTCAGTCACCTCCCGCTGGTCGTCGCCATCGCCCTGGTCGAGGCGGCCGCGCATGCGCCCGAGTGGTCCGTGGCACGGGGGCTCGCCGCGCAAGGCTGGCAGGACTCGACGCGAGTCGCCCGCGGCGACCCGTCGCTCGGCGCCGGGATGCTGGCGCTCAACGCCGCAAACGTGGCCGAGGCGTTGCGCCGCCATCGAGCGGCGCTCGACGGCTGGCAGGTACGCCTGGACGCGATGGCGGGATCGAGCGGCGGGGTCATCGACGTCGAAGGCCTTATCACGGAGCTGGATCGGGTGGCGGCGCTCGCGCGGGGGGAGGGGAGCGACGGTGCCTGAGTCCGAAGCGCTGATCATGGCTGTCGCACGTGAACGATTCCCGGACGACCTTGGCTGGCGTGGTGTCCGGACCGAGGGCATCGACGGGCACCTGGGCGCGATCACCCGGGCTGCCACCTTCCGGCCGCGACCGGCCCTCGAGAACGACCCCGCCTGGAAGCAGATCGTGCCGTATCTCATCCTGCGCGACGGGCCGCGCGTCTTCCTGATGCAGCGCACACGGGCCGGAGGCGACGCGCGACTCCACGACCGCTGGTCGATCGGCGTCGGCGGCCATGTGGAGCAAGGCGATGGGGACCACCTCGGCGGCCTGCGGCGCGAGTGGCAGGAGGAGATCGAGGCCGACTTCGTGCCCGAGTGGCGGCTCGTCGGCCTGCTCAACGACGACGAGACGCCGGTCGGCGCCGTCCATCTCGGCCTTGTCTATGAGGCGGACGCCGCCGGGCGCCCCGTGGCCATCCGTGAGACCCACAAGTTGCGCGGTGCCTTTGCCACCATCGACGAGGTCGAGGCCCATCGGGATGACCTGGAATCCTGGAGTGCCTTCGCCCTCGATGCCATCCGGGAGCGCCACGCCGTCGTGGGATAATCGAGGGCAGGGAGCCGTACCCGTGACCGATCGATCCGCCAGACCTGCCCGCCGCCTGGCGCTCGTCTTCGCCCTGCTCGGCCTGCTCCTCGTCGCGGCCGGCCAGGTCCGGGCGGCACAGCCACGCGTCGTGGTCGTGCCCGCCACCGGCATCGTCGACCAGGTCATGGCGGGGTACCTCGAGGATCGCATCCGGGACGCAGCCGACGCCGGTGCGACCGCGGTGATCATCGAGCTCGACACTCCTGGCGGCTCGCTCGACGCCACGCGCGACATCGTGGGCACGCTCCTGGACCCGGCGTTGCCGGTCACCGTCTGGGTGGCACCTTCGGGCGCCCAGGCCGCAAGCGCGGGCACCTTCATCACCATGGCCGCCAACCTCGCCTACATGGCGCCCGGCACGAACATCGGCGCCGCCTCGCCCGTCGGCGGGCAGGGCGAGGACATCGAGGGCACGCTCGGCGAGAAGGTCAAGAACGACGCCGTCGCCTTCATCACCAGCATCGCCGAGGAGCGCGACCGCGCCGTCGATCCGGCCGTCAAGGCGGTCCTCGACGCAAGCTCGTACACCGCTTCGCAGGCGGTCGAGCTTGATCTCGTGGACGGCATCGCGGCCGACCTGTCGGCAGTCCTGACGGCGATGGACGGCCAGGTGGTCGAGATCGAGGGCGCGCCACACACCATCGAGACTACGGACGCGGCCATCGAGGAGACCTCCATGGGCCCGCTCGAGAGCCTCCTCCACCTGCTGGCAGACCCGAACATCGCCTTCATCCTCTTCATGGTCGGCTTCTACGGGCTGATCTTCGAGCTCCAGAATCCGAACTTCGTGACCGGCATCCTGGGCGCGCTGGCCATCATCCTGGCCTTCATCGGCTTCGGCAGCCTGCCCCTCAACGTCGGCGGTCTGCTGCTCATCGGGCTGGCCGGCATCCTCTTCATCCTCGAGCTGACGGTCACCAGCCACGGCCTGCTGACCATCGGCGGGCTCGTCTGCCTGGCGCTCGGTGCCGCCGCCCTGTACACCGATTCGGGCAGCCCGACGGCGCCGGTCGTCGAGGTCGGCCTGCCGACGACGATCGCCGTCGTCGCCTCCACCGGGCTCTTCATGGCCCTGGTCGTGGTCGTCGCGGTCCGATCGCGTCGCATGCAGGGTTCACCGGGCACGGTCGGCATGGCCCTGCCGGCCGGTACCGTCGGCGAGGTCCGTGATCCGCTGGCTCCCATCGGGACCGTCTATGCGGCTGGCGAGGAATGGAGCGCGCGCGCCGCCGACGAGCGTGCCCTGCAACGCGGCACCGCCGTGCACGTCATCCGCCAAGACGGCCTGACCCTTATCGTGGAACCAACCGACGGCGCCGCCGGCGCCTAGAGAAGGGAGCCCCCATGGAGCCATTCCTCGCGACGATCATCCTGCTCGCCGTCGGCATCGGCTTCCTGGCCATCTTCTTCTACCTGACCATCCGGGTCGTCCAGCAGTACGAGAAGATGGTCGTCTTCCGACTCGGCAAGACCAACGAATCGCTCGTCCGCGGCCCGGGCATCAACCTCATCTGGCCGATCATCGATCGGCCGGTGAAGGTCGATCTGCGCGAGTCGTTCATCGAGGTCCCCTCGCAGACGACGATCACCAAGGACAACGCCCCGATCAATATCGACTTCCTGATCTACTGGAAGATCGTCGATCCGCTCAAGAGCCTGGTCAACGTCGTCTACTTCGCAGGGGCCCTGCAGGGCATCGCCACGACCACGCTGCGCGCGGTCATCGGCGACATCGTGCTCGACGACGTGCTCAGCAAGCGCGAGCAGATCAACGAGGTCCTGCGCACTCGGCTGGACGAATCGACCGAGCGCTGGGGCGGCAAGGTCACGACCGTCGAGATCCGCGAGATCACGCCGCCGCGCGATGTCCAGGACGCCATGAACCGCCAGCTCTCGGCCGAGCGCACGCGTCGTGCCGTGATCACCGAGTCGGAAGGCGCCCGGCAGTCGGCCATCAATGTTGCGGAGGGCGAGAAGCAGGCTGCCATCCTGCGGGCCGAGGGCGACCGCCAGTCGGCCATCCTGCGGGCCGAGGGCTTCAGCGAGGCGCTCCAGCGCATCTTCAGCGCGGCCAGCGGCGTCGACGAGAAGACGATGGCGTTGCAGTACCTCGAGGCCCTCAAGGCCATCGGCAACAGCCCGGCCACGAAGTACGTCATCCCCTTCGAGTTCACGCAGCTCCTCCAGCCGCTGGTGGGCTACCTGGCCAAGAGCGCCAACGACGATGGGCCACAGGCCGGCTGACCCACTGGTACCAATGGGTCCCGGACGCTCGGACCGGCCGCGCTATCATCGGCCCTGACGCCGCCCGCCCGAGCGTCTGACCCAGCGAGGAAGTCGATTTGGTCAGGATCCTCGTCGTCGACGACGACCCCAACGTCCAACGGTCGCTCTCGTTCACCCTGCAGCAGGAGGGCTATGAGGTCCTCGTCGCCGCCGATGGCGCCGAGGCGCTGAAGCTGTGGCTCGAGGAGAGCCCCGACCTGATGCTCCTCGATGTCGGCCTGCCCAAGCTGGACGGCTACCAGGTCGCCACCAAGGTGCGCGAGGCGGAAGCCGGCGAGACGCACATGCCGATCATCATGCTGACGGCCGACGCAGACGTCGAGGCCAAGGTCAAGGGTCTGCGTGCCGGCGCCGACGACTACCAGGTCAAGCCCTTCGTCCCGGCCGAGCTGGTCGCGCGCATCAAGAGCCTGCTGGCCCGCTTCGCGCCCAAGAATCTCGTCGTCGGGCGCCCGCCGCTCGGGCGCGTGC